>NZ_MWQL01000011.1:0-130157 GCF_002210325.1 Fibrobacter sp. UWB1 | reverse complement strand
AGGGCCTCATCTACCAGGGCTACCGCATCCAGCCGTACAGCCCGGCTCTCGCGACTCCGCTTTCGAACTTCGAAACGAACCAGGGCTATAAGGACCGTCAGGACCCGTCTCTGACCCTCATCTTCCCGCTCAACACGGACGAAGCCAAGTTCAAGGACACGAGCATCCTCGTGTGGACGACGACCCCGTGGACACTTTATTCCAACTTCTGCATTGTTGTGGGCCCGGACATGGACTACAACCTGGTGGAACAGGACGGCAAGAAGTACTGGATTGCCGCAAGCCGTACCGCCGCTTACTTCAAGAACCCGAACATCATTGATACCTGCAAGGGTTCTGAACTCGTTGGTAAGGACTACGAACCGCTTTCCCGTATCTCCGACGAATTCGTGACGCCGGACCAGCTGTCCCGCCACTACAAGATTGTTTTTATGGAAGGGGGAAGTATCCCCCTGGTTCGCACTTCGTTGCTCTCCACCCCTACTGCGGGGCTCAGGCGCCGCCCCGCAACGCCCCGCTTACCCCACCCACCCGCCCAAAATTGGATTATTCATCCGTTTTTCTTATGTAAAATAGCGCTTTTCGACGGATTAGGGAGATTTTAGGGTATTAGAAGGAACTCAAAAATATATATATTTCAAATGACATAGAATTAGAGTAGTACTCTTGTTCCCGCATCGGAAATTCTGGTAAAATTTCTTTAGGCGAAAGCCTTCTACCTAGGGAATAAGACGAACACTCACACCGATCGGGTGTGGGTCGTTGGGTGTATACCCACGATTAGGCTCAGTTTATTTCTGAGTGAATCGTCGTGCTTAAGGTAGAAAGGTTTACCAGAGCCTCCGATGCATAAGCCGAGCGACACTATGCCTTTTTTGTTTCCGAAAAATGTGTGAATTCGACTCGACCTGTTGAATAAGTTACTGCTCGCAGACAGCCTTTGGTTGAAAGGTGAGAGCGATGAAAAAATATGCGATGGGAGAGGTTAAATAAAATGGAATACGAAAATCTTTTTCATGGTAAAGAGAAAGAGGCTTTAGAAAAAGCTTTAGACATTCGTAAGTTCGAAATAGAACTTTATTGGAAACGTACAGCATATTTTTGGGCGTTTATTGTAGCTAATTATACTGCATATTTTTTTATACTGGCACAGAATGATTTGAAACACCAAAGTCTTTATCTCACTTTGTTGTCTTTTATTGGTTTACTTCTTGCGCATGCATGGCAATTGTCCAACAAAGGATCGAAATTTTGGCAAAAAAACTGGGAAGCCCATGTTTCCCAACTTGAAAAGAATGTTATTGGCCCTCTATATGATGTTTTTCTTAATCCGCGAACTTCATATTCAGTTTTATCTCCATTTAAAAAATATGCGTGCTCACCAGCAAGAATAAATACAATGGTGTGTACAATCTTTTGTATTACTGGATTGGGCTTGTTTCTATATAACGCAATTCAATTTATGGCTGACTACAATTTTTGGTTAGTATTAGGAATAAGTTTTTTCATTGTAATCATTAGTTTGTCCATTATGACATATTTTTCATTTGGTCATCGAAATGATGATGAACCTTCTGAAATGATTTTCTTGAATCAAAAAGTTGAAGTCGCTCAAAACGATGAGATTGTTCCTAAACAGTCCGTCCATCATTTTGCTGATAGATTTTTTGTAAGAACCATAATGATTGGAAACCAAATTTGGATGCAAAATAATGTATCGATACCTGTGAGCGATGGATGCATCGTGTCATCCGATTCACATAAAATAGAGGATGCGCCATCAGAAGGAAAAAAACGGAACTATAAAATGCTAGATTCATATTGCAGTGGGAAAATAATCAATTATTGTGAAAGCCCCTTATATTCTATTGAAGGCGATGATGGTTTCTTAAGAAGTGTTCTGATCACTCCTGAAGATGAAGATGATAGTGCAAAAAATCTTTTCTATTCATGGGATGCTGCTATGAACATTAATTTGCCAGGCTGGCATCTTCCTTCTCTGGACGAATGGATGACCCTTTTTAAATATATGTTGGAAAATGGCTGTTCTAATTTCGATTTAGCTGATAAATTAAAAAAAGAATATGGATGGACTAAGACGGATAATGATGGAAATATAATAAGGAAAGAATACAAAGATTCCTTCGCTTTTTCGGCTAGTCCTGAAGGAACTTTGGGTACAAAATGGAAATATACAAAAGAGGGCGAATTACAACAAAATCCCGAATATTATGATGTCGATGATATAAGACCAGAACTATGGAGTAAGGGAAATTTAGCTTGCTTTTGGAGCTCTACAAAGCGAGAAAATGGCGATGTTGCTTGCGTTTGGATAGAAGATTATGTGACGATTCGTTATGTGCCTGCAAAAGAGTTGCCGTTTTATAGGTGTTCTGTACGATTAATAAAAAGTTGAAACGAATAGTTCCTATTTTTTTCAATATTTATTTCCTTTATTCTATGCCTAAAAAGACAAAAAAAGAAGAAGACGGCGATATAAAAAGATTCAAGGCTTTCGTTACAACGGTCCTTGGCAAAAAAGGTGCCAAAGTTTTTGCCCAAAATAATGCTATATGGGAAGAAAAATTTGAAAAAGATGAGCCTGAATTGGAAAATTTCGTTTTAAAGGCTATAGAATTTGATAATGCCGCTTGCGCCGTCATTCTTATGGATGACTGGATGAAGCGTATGAATAGTTCTAAAAATTATGAGAAATGGACTAAAAATACGCCACAAATAAAGAAACTGATTCTTGACGATGTCTATTTTCAAATAAAGACAGATGTTTTTCGAACCAGTATGGAAAAATTTGGTGGACGCAAGGGTATTACAGGCATAATGCTAAAGTCCTCTGATGAAGCGAAAAAAGGGAATTTGGCTCAAGCTTCTGAATTGACTAAGCCGCTTGTTGAAATGTTGCAAGACAATCCTTTTGTTTCAAATGATTTTTTTCATTATGTTTCGATTTCGGAAGAAATGGAATGGTTTATTTATCTGCATTATAAAGAGCCTTCTAGAATTCTAACAAGGAATGTCAACTTCATTTGTCCGATTGAACATATTCTCCTTAGAAGTGGATTTAATGCTTTTGAGAGGAAGGATTATTTCGAGGCGGAAAAGTATTTTCTAGAAGCAAAGAAATGGAATCCGTTCTCAGTAAATGGACTAAGAGGACTTTCTCTTGCGTACCGCAATCAAAAGAAATGGAATGAACTATTGATAACCGTTAAAGAGTGCTTTAAGTATGCTTATCGGCCAAGCCATTTTAAATCGCTTTATAATTTACTGATTGATTATTTCGCGGAAAAAGATAAGGATAAAGATGCTTTGTGTTGCAATTATTTGAAAATGTTTTACGTAGAGTCTGATAGTGACCGGAAAAAGGTCGCACGAGATATCCAGTTCTTGCATAGGATAGAAAAGTATGAAAACGGAATTAAAAGGACTACAGGGAAATTGTGCGATGATTACCTCTATAACACCGTTGATATTCTTCGCGAAAAGAAAAACAAGAGGAATTCTTTGCAAGGAAAGTCAACCATCACAATGAAGGATGTTCAAAAGTCTTCTCAAAAATATGGTTATCCAATGGGTGTGAATCCCGAGATAGTTGAAATTGCGAAGACTCTTTTCCAAAAAGCGAGTCAATCGGGAAAAACTAAGAATGCAGAGTACTTTAAGGGAATCCTTGATGATTTAGAAAAATGTAGCGAGAAAATGAAGGATCTTCAAAAGATTGGGAGTCACCGAAGAATCCATAGAACTCTAAATTAAGTTTGCGCCTATATTTTCGATTCCCAATTCACGCTTGGACGTGACGGGATGATTTCCTACACTGACAAAACGCAAGACTCGTTGTAATAGGGTATTAGGGAGTCGTGCGTCATGAGCTTCATTCCCTCGACCTTTGCCTGACAAATTAAAATCCGGTCAAACGGGTCTTTATGTCGTTGGGGAGCGTCTTCGGAATAAACGAGAGATTTCAGTTCAATGCAGTGATTTGGCTTTACTGGCAGGCTTTGCAAACCAGCCTTTATGCTTAGGTCGTTAAGTTCGTCACCAGAGAAATTGATGTCTTCTGCATGCTTCAAAATTTCATCTGGGTTTCCCAAATGTTTACGGAACTGTAAAAAATTTCGTTGTCGGGGTCTAGCAGAATATCCCAAGCCTTTTGCGATAATGCTTCGTCGCGGGTATGAAACCAAACGAGAATGTGCGTGTCCAGAAGAATTCTCATAGGTATTCCTTAAAATCCTCTGCAACTTCATTGTCGAAGGCGTTGATGTCTTTGGGGTATTTCCATTTCCCTTTCGCTAAGCCTGGGATTATTTTGGGGGCGTCCTGCTTTTCTTTGGCGGAGAGAACTTTTACCTTGAATTCCAGCAAATTGAGAAAACTGTCGATTTCATCGAAGTATTCTTCAGGAAAAGTGCTTATTTTCTTCTGTAAAGTGGCTAACGACATGATGCAACCTCCATGCAGGAATTCCTTTATTAATATAACTTTTTTTCATTAAATAGGGTAGATACGGCTAATTTGAGGCATATCGGAGACCTTTTTCTTGATATTGTAAACGACATTTTCTAAATTTGAACCCGAAAATTTAGTACCCGTGGCAGAGTGCCGCGGGGTTTGAGGTAACCCATGTTTCGTGAAGTAAAGAAAGAAGAGACCTTCCCGCAGATCGAAGAGCGCGTGCTCGGCTTGTGGGATAAGGATGAATCGTTCAAGAAGTCGCTGGACTCCCGTCCGGAAACTGAACCGTACACTTTCTACGATGGCCCTCCGTTTGCAACGGGCCTTCCGCACTACGGTCACTTGCTTGCCGGTACCATCAAGGATATCGTTCCGCGTTACTGGACCATGAAGGGCAAGAAGGTTCCGCGCGGTTTCGGTTGGGACTGCCACGGCCTCCCCATTGAATCTCTCGTGCAGAACGAGCTCGGTCTCGCGGGCGTTGCCGAAATCCAGAAGCTGGGCGTTGACAAGTTCAACGAAACTTGCCGCGGCAAGGTGCTCAAGTACACCAGCGAATGGAAGAAGACGGTGCGCCGCATGGGCCGCTGGGTGGACTTTGACAAGGGCTACAAGACCATGGACAAGAACTTCATGGAATCTGTGTGGTGGGTGTTCAAGCAGTGCTTCGACAAGGGCCTCATCTACCAGGGCTACCGCATCCAGCCGTACAGCCCGGCTCTCGCGACCCCGCTTTCGAACTTCGAAACGAACCAGGGCTATAAGGACCGTCAGGACCCGTCCCTGACGCTCATCTTCCCGCTCAACACGGACGAGGCCAAGTTCAAGGACACGAGCATCCTCGTGTGGACGACGACTCCGTGGACGCTTTACTCCAACTTCTGCATCGTTGTGGGCCCGGACATGGACTACAACCTGGTGGAACAGGATGGCAAGAAGTACTGGATTGCCGCAAGCCGCACCGCCGCCTACTTCAAGAACCCGAACATCGTGGATACCTGCAAGGGTTCTGAACTCGTGGGCAAGGACTACGAACCGCTCTCCCGCATTTCCGATGCGTTCGTGACGCCGGACCAGCTGTCCCGCCACTACAAGATTTACCCCGCCGACTACGTGAGTACCGAAGACGGTACCGGCGCCGTGCATACCGCTCCTTCCTTCGGTGAAGAAGACTTCCAGAAGGGTGCAGAACTCGACCTCGGCCTTTTCGACCCGCTGGATACCGAAGGCAAGTTCACCGACAAGGTTCCGATGTGGAAGGGCCTCGGCGCAAAGGAAGCCGACAAGGAAATTATCCGCTACTTCAAGGAACAGGGCCGCGTGTTCAAGCAGGACGTGATTGTCCACAGCTACCCGCACTGCTGGCGTACCGGCGTTCCTCTGATTTACCGCGCCCTCAAGACTTGGTTCCTGAAGATTGACGCCCCTGTCACGAACAAGGACGGTATCACCAAGACTCTGAAGGAATGGATGGTCGAAAACAACCAGACGGTGAACTGGGTCCCGGACCACATCAAGAACGGGCGCTTTGGCAAGTGGCTCGAAGGCGCTCGCGACTGGAACCTTTCCCGTAACCGTTTCTGGGGTACGCCGATTCCGGTGTGGCTCTCTGACGATGGCGACATGATTGCCGTGGGTTCTATCGAAGAACTGCAGCAGCTCACCGGCGTGAAGCTCGATGACTTGCACAAGCACTTTGTGGACAAGCTCACGATTGAAAAGGACGGCAAGGTCTACCGCCGTACGCCTGAAGTTTTCGACTGCTGGTTTGAATCCGGTTCCATGCCGTATGCCAGTCGCCATTACCCGTTCGAAAACAAGGAACTCGTGGAACGCAGCTTCCCGGCTGACTTCATCGCCGAAGGCCTTGACCAGACCCGCGGTTGGTTCTACACGCTGACGGTGCTTTCGAACGCTTTGTTCCAGAAGCCCGCTTTCAAGAACGTGATTGTGAACGGTATTATCTTGGCCGAAGACGGTTCCAAGATGAGTAAGTCCAAGCGCAACTATCCGGACCCGAACGACCTCATTGAACGCACGGGTGCCGACGCTATTCGCTTGTTCATGATCAACTCCGCCGCTTTGAAGGCCGAAGACCTGCGCTTCAGCGAAGAAGGCGTGAAGGGCATCGTGAAGCAGGTGATGCTCCCGCTTTGGAACGCTGTGGCATTCTTTGTGTCTAACCACAACGCCGACGCCGCCAAGGGCCAGTTGAACTGGAAGCCCGGTCAGGAAGTCAAGAGCGAGAATGAACTTGACCGCTGGATGCTTGCAACATTGCAGGATCTCGCTGCCAAGGTCGAAGTGGAAATGAAGGCTTACCGTCTGTACAACGTGGTGCCCGCCGTGATTGCCGCAGTGGATGACCTCACGAACTGGTACGTGCGCCGCAGCCGTCGCCGCTTCTGGAAGAGCGAAAACGATGGCGACAAGAACGCCGCCTATGCCACCATGTACAAGGTGCTGGTGGACTTCTCCAAGATTCTCGCTCCGTTCCTCCCGCTCCTCGCCGAAGAAATCTACCAGATTCTCGTCCGCGAAGTCGATGATAAGGCTCCGGTGAGCGTGCACCTCTGTGAATTCCCGAGCGCCGACAAGTCCCTGATGGACGAAAAACTCGTGGAACGCATCGCCATGGTGCGTGGCATG
The DNA here is from genome assembly GCF_002210325.1 of Fibrobacter sp. UWB1. Taxonomy (NCBI): domain Bacteria; kingdom Pseudomonadati; phylum Fibrobacterota; class Fibrobacteria; order Fibrobacterales; family Fibrobacteraceae; genus Fibrobacter; species Fibrobacter sp. UWB1. The sequence continues at coordinate 123,032 of NZ_MWQL01000011.1, read as the reverse complement.
GTCGAAATGGGCCGCGTGATTCGTGCTACGAACAACGTAAAGAACCGCATGCCGATTGCCAGCATGACGGTGGTTGCTCATGGCACCGAAGAAAAGAACGTCGCCGAGAGCATGAAGGACTTGATCCTCGAAGAACTCAACGTTCGTGAAATGAAGTTCTTGGAAGATGAGACGAAGCTCGTGAAACTTTCCGCCAAGCCGAACTTCCTTGCCATCAAGGCGAAGGGCCCGGATTACGCGAAGAACATGAAGGTGATTTCTGCCAAGCTGAACAGCCTCTCGGTTGATGAAATCAAGGCTCTGCAGAATGGGGAGACGATTAAGTTCGAATTCGGTGAAGTCGGTGCCGACTGCCTGATGCTCAACCGCATCGTGGCCGACGGCATGGCCGTGGAAGCCAACCAGCACTTCACCGTGGCTCTGGACCTGAAGATTACGGACGAACTCCGCCGCGCCTGCGTGGCCCGCGAACTCGTGAACCGCATCCAGAACAGAAGAAAGGATCAGAACTACGCCATCACCGACAAGATCGAAGTGACGCTGTTCTCTGCAAGCGACGTATTCAAGCAAGCAGTCGCGGAGAACGAGGCTTATATTGCCGGCGAGACGCAAGCTGTCGCCATCAAGTGGGCTGCCGCCGCCGATGGCCTCGAAGCCAACGACGCCGACGGAGAGGCATTCAGCTTCACGACGGTAAAAGCCTAAATACTCTCAAAAAGATTCTAAAAACGCTCTTTCCTTGCGAAAGGGCGTTTTTCTTATTTGGTCTTTTGTGTAAAAAAGTGTATATTTATAGGTGAGGTATGAATATGCAAACCGCTACAATTGAAATAACGAATGCGATGGAACCTTATGTAAATAAGCGTGACATGTGGCTGAAGCAGCGTGCGATGCTCCTGTACCCCTATATTCAGAACGGGACGATTTCGCATGGCCGTGCTGCCGAGATCCTTGAAATGGACAAGTGGTCTCTTATCCAGCTGTATGGTTCTATGGGTATTCCGTATATCGACATGGACGAAGCGGAACTTGAGCGTGACATTGCAAACGCTTTAGCTGCCTGCGGAGAGTCTAAGTGATCGTTGTCTCTGACACGACTCCGTTATTGACTCTGTTCAAAATTGGACGGATTGACGTTTTGAATAAACTATATAATTCCGTTCATATTCCATTTGCTGTATTTGAAGAATTGACTCGTAATACTGAATACCCTGAAGAAGCAGAGTATTTTAGGAATTGCCCGTTTTTAGAAGTCCATTCGGAACTTTCCGCAGAAAGAGTATCCCTATTGCAACGAGCGACTGGTTTGGACATGGGCGAAAGCGAAGCGATTATCTTGGCAGACGAAAAACAACCGAGTCTTTTGCTAATTGATGAAAGCAAAGGCCGTGTTGTAGCCGAGAGTATGAAACTGACCATTACCGGAAGCATAGGCATTCTCTTTGCTGCATATCAGAAGAAGTTGCTTACTGCAGATGAAATTGACCAAAGCGTTACTATGCTTAGGGGCATGAACCGCTTTATCGGTGAAAAACTTTTTAATTTGCTGTTGTCGTTGGTCCACGATAATAAATGAAGTTTGTTAGGAACCTGATTTTTGTTTTAGCTTTGCTTTTGCCGGGTATTTCGATGGCAGAGGAATCGGCATGTCAAAAATCAGATAATTACTACTGCATTTTAGATGGCTTTTCACCGACGCTTTGGGGATGGTCTATGGGCGGCGGACCATATATAGCTTCTGGCGGGATTGACTTTATAGTTGGCGCATCCGCTATTTTGTACGAAACTGCTAGACCAGATTCTTTGATAGGATTTTGGGAACCAACCATTGAGCTCATGTGGACCAATCGAATTCGATTGATTTATGATTTTGATAATGATCAAGTGGGATTCTATTTTCAGCCCAATTTGCGTTATATGTTTGAAAACATGATATTCACGGTTACCTCTGGTCCAGAAATTGGATGGGCATACAAAACTGGATTTGACTACGGATGGTCTGTCCGTATAGGAGGACTTGCGGGATTAGGCTTTGGTTCTCACGAATTTGGTTATTTAATCAATTCCAAAAAAGTGTATTATACATTTTCCCTTGATATTACATTGGGCTTCTGGGCAGCGATGTCTATTTAGGATTATTCCACAAATCCCGGAGGGGGCAGGTGTATGCCTGCCATTAGGAGTTTTTTATCGCAGAATGTAGAACCCGGGGCTTGTGCGGGTGTGCGTGACGTTTCGGCCCTTGGTGTCGAAGCGGCTCGTGTTTCCGTATTGGGGCGCGGGGCGAATCGTGGCTTTTGGCCTGATGGCGTCAACGACGGTCGGGCTGTTGGAAGTGAGTAGCACTGCGGTGATTGACTTTGCGGGGAGCGTCATCCTGAAACTGTTAATGCTGTAGCTTGTCGCAGTGGTGGTTCCGCCCTGCGCATTTGCCTCAACTGCATTTTCTTTCAAGGCGTTGCTTGTATGCGAAACGAATGTTTCGCCTTGGAGATTTTGCAAGGAGAGCGTTTTGACAGTCCCATCGGAGGCGAAGTTCGCAAGATCAAGGTTCACGTCCTGTGCGTCCTTCTCTGCGCGGTTCACGAAGATAACCGTAAGCGAGTCGCCCTTGTTGCTGATGGAACTGTAGGCGGACACCAGCGAGTCATTGCTGGAGGTGGACTGCACGCGGTTCGGGTGGCCGTAGCGGCTGAACAGGTGCACCGTTTCGTACATGCCGTCGCCCCATGTCCACGGGGTGAAAATCTCGACACCGTTGTCCTGCATGGTGCCGAGGAAAGACGCATAGATGAGCGCTGTCACCATAGGATCAGAATCGTTCAGGTCGGTTTCGGTAATGCCGAGCGTAATGCCGTGATCCTTGCCGAAATATTTTTCGAGCCAGTCGTTGATACGCTTGAAGATGTATTCCTTTTGGTTGTCGTTGTCCCAGCCTCCGTTCACCATCTTGATCCCGTTTGCTCCGGGATAGTTATAGGTGGTGTCGAATAGAACTCGATGCCAGTTCACGCGCGATTCGTAATCTTTTTCACTCGGATACCAGTGAATGTCGAAAACATCGAGAAGACGTGTGCCAGAGGACTTTTGCGCCTCGGCAACTTTCATGATGAAGTATTCTAGCCAGCAGTAATCGCGATCGGGGCCTTTGGGTCTATCCTGTTTGTTGTACGAGGACACGGAGCACCATTGCCATTCGTTTGCGACCACTGGGCCGGTGAGCTTGATGTCCTTCCACTGCGCGCGGGCCTTCTTGGCGACATCGATGTAGCGTTCAACGAGAAAGTCTCCCGTGACGGGCAAATCCAGGTCGTTGTGCGTGCCGCGCCAGATTTCCATTTCGTTGTCCATGCTCCAGTACTTGAAACGGCTCATGTCATACTGGAGCTCGTCTTTCCAGTGCGGGATAATCGCGACGGTCGAGTCGGCTGGCCATTCCATGTTGTAGAGCGAGGCGTCGCCCGCCTTGATGAGTGTTTCGCCATCGTCGGAAACTTCGCCGCCGCCTGCAAGGTCGAACGCTCGTGACGGATAAGAGCCGTGTTCCTGTTTCCAGTTCCAGTCGGGAAAATTGTATTCGGTGCTGCTAGCTGCGTAGCCCGTGAGCTGGAAGCCGTACATTGCGTCGACTCCCGGCATCTTGTCGAGCACCTTTTTCGCGGTGATATCCCAGTCGTGCGCATACACGTTGTTGAACCAGTCCGGGTGAACCGTCATTTTGTGGCTCCAGTTGTAACGCGTAGAATTGTTGCCGTTGTTCGCGCGCATCATGTGTATGCCCGCGTCGAGCATCTGGGCGATAAACGCTTCTTCGTCTGCATCACTTTCAGCATCCGTATCGCTGATTTTGTCGATGTTTCGCCCGTAAAGGTACGGAGAAATTTTCTTGATGCCCTTTTGCGCGTCAACGGAAATGTCGATAGCGGCGAAGGACAATGTCGCTGAGCTAGCGATGAGCACGGTGGCGAGACTTGCCTTCGTGGAGAACACGGTCAGAATACTTTTCATAAAACAACCCTTTTAAAACAACCATTCTTTAAAATAATCTCTTTTTTGAAAAAAAGGTTACTTTCTTAAAAACGAATGTATATTTAATGTTGTATGAAATATTTATGCGTCCTTTTGCTAAGTTCGTTTCTTCTCGTAGGCTGTGGCTATACCCGCCATTATGCCCATGTTGAAAAATTTGAAATGGAAACGCTCGCCGCTCCCGAAATCCGCGGTGCGGGCGGTTATAAAGAACCCAACACCGCTAACGTTCGCATGTCTGCAAACGTGCACGTGGGCTCGCGAGACAAGGAACAGCTTCGCGGCCTCAGGAACAAAATGGACGGCTGTAATGATATTACCCAGTGCAAGGCCTATAAATCCGAAGAAGTTAATGAGACGGTAGATGGTACCTACAAAATGAAGTACCCGTACGTAGAAGCCTCTTTAGATTACATCAGCAAAAAAGAGCTCTTCCTTTGGGGTATTAGTTTCGTGCTCGATAAAGGCGTGTACGGCAGTTTTCTTTTAGGCGTAAACACTAAGTACTTCGAAGTGGGTGGCTCGCTAGGTATGTGGATGCACTTCCGCGATTTCGATTATTCGGGAACAACATACAGTTGCGACCCCTTCTATGGCGCAGGTGGTTCTTTTGACAAATCCTCCTTTGAACGCGGCAATGGCGTGGGCGTGGTCGTTACCTATGGCGGGTACGCCAGCGCCTATTATGGCCCCCTCTCATTGAACTTCTCGGTAAATATTTATCGACCTGACCCCGAATATCCTGCAGACGATGACGGCAGTGCCTCCAAATTGGGACGCACAATATCTGAATTCGACTTCCCGCTCGTCGTGACGGAATACATTACTGCTGGCTACCGCATAAACGAAAATTGGGAAGTCCGCTTGGGCGCCTCTAATATCGTTGGCGAGTTCCCCGGCTGGCACTGGGGTGCAACGGGCGGCATCAGCTATTACACCAAGTAATCTTACAAAAAACTTGCAATTTTTAGGGATGTGCGGAAAAACACCCTTTTTGCTAAAAAATTTACAAAAAATGGGCGATTTTGGCGTTCTTTCGCCATTTTTGTCTTTTTTTTGAACGTTTTGTAAAAAAATAAGTTATTTTAGAATAAGCCTGTCGGAAACGCCCGAAGTCGGACGCCCACAGTACTTTGTTCTATTTTTATGGAAAGTTGTGTAAGGTAGGTATATGGTGTTTGCAAAGCGAACAGCTTGTTGTGCTAAAGCGGGTTATACCCTAGTCGAAGTCCTGGTAGTTGTCTCTATCATGGGCATTCTCTCGGCAATGGGTGTGGCCGGCCTGCAGGGGGCCATTGCAAACGCTCGTGTTAAAGATGCCGCTGTGAATACGGCTGCCTTTGTAGAAAGAGTGGCGAATGAGTCCAATAAACTTTCGGCAGTGTTGTGTATGAAGGTTCCCGATGGTAACCATCAAAAGATTTATGTGGTGCGAGATAACCAAAAAAAAGATTGTACCACTCCAAGTGACGGAATTATAGACTCTTTGGTTCTTGATGCTCCGAATCAGTTTGTGAGTATGGCCGTTTGCGGTCCAGTCACTCAAAATTGGTTCACAAGTTATGGTGTTTTTAAGCCTCGTTTGGGGATTGCCGCAACTCCTCCAGAAGGGGGTGTTTGCATCCGGTATGGTACTAAGAATGTTTTTGGAGCCGTTCGTAAGGATTCAAAAAAGAATTGGGTGATTCCGATGTGGAAGGTGAACCACGACGGCTCTAAGGACAGTGATTGGAGCAACTGGATTGAACTGTAGGTGGTGTTATGGTGAAGGTGAGCGAACATTTGCAGGGCAAAAAAAGCCCGCGCAGCAAACAGGGCTTCGGCATTGTCGAAGTATTGATTGCTGCTGCCGTTCTTGGCTTTCTGTATGTTGCCATTCTGAATTTGCAGGGTGGTAATCGCGATGCGTTACTTCGTATTCGTGGCCGTGACGGCGCCACGGAAGTTGCACAAAATATTATAGATTCGCTTGGAGCTTTGGGAATCGCAAATCTTACCGATGACAAGTTGAAAAATGGTGCAGGCGTGATTCAACCTATTATTATTGATCCGATTAAGCGTACTTGGGAAGGTCAGCCAGGAGTGCTGAGAAATAAAATGACGGTTGATTATAGGGCTGAAGTCACTGTATCTCCGGATGCGGAATATATGGCTAATACTGGCTCTATGCTTTTGTCTGCAATGAGTTCTAGCAGTTATTCTCATGTGTACGCCAAAAGGCTAGATGTCAAAGTTAGTTGGCACTTTAAGAATTCGATTCAGTCTATTACGGTTTCGGGGGTCATCCGATGAAGTTCGCTAAATCCGGTTTTACCCTTATGGAATTGCTTGTCTACATGGCTATTGTAGGCATTATTGTCGTTATCGCTGGCGAAGCTTTCAGTAATTCTACCAAGTTCCGTATTCGTACAGATAACATGATTAAGGCTACTCAGGTTGCTGAAAACGTGGGCATGCTTTTGAAGGATGACTTGGCTCAGATGGGGGCCAAGAGTTCTTTGGAATCCGTGGGAGCTTCTACTAGCGACTATTTTGATGTGTCTCATATTTCTGATGTGTACATGGATCCGGATAACGCTATCGATTTGAAGAAAGATTCTTCTTCGTTTAGGATTGTAAATAATGCTACAACAGGAAATACGGACAGTCTTGTTTTCAGACGTTTGCGTTATGATACCCTTGGTCATTATGAAGCTATAGAAGAAGTGGCGTGGTTCTTGACCACTGCAAATAGTTCCACGACCTTAAAACGTCAGTGTGTCATTTTGGATAAGAAGAGTTCTTCGGTTAGTGATTATCCATGTGCCCCCAAAGGTACAGATGGTGATGCTATGGAAGATTATATAACAGAAATGGCTACGGAGATAAAAAACTTTGTGGTTCAGCCGGGTATTCCGTTGGTTCGCAGTGATGTGAGTAATTTGGATTACAGAAAAGAACAACTCTTTCCGCCATCAGATGGTGATGAGTTTAAATTGTATTCCCGTTATGGAGAATCGGATTTAAGTATGATTACTACATCTGCGGGAGGACGTTCTGTGACATTGAGTGGATTTACCACCAATTATGATTTGACCGAAGGAGCCCCGATAACGGATGGCAAACTGAGACAGCAAGTTATTGCTCTGCAGAACAATGATCATGCTTCTGATTCTTGGGCGGCTCTTTGTAGTGAAGAAGGGAATAATTTCACTTTTATTCCCAAGGAAGAATATGAGATTTCCTTCAAGGTCCCGTATCCGAGCGTGAGTGGGGACAAGGTTGATGAAATGCAAATGTTTGTTCCTGGACGTGATCATATGTCGGTTGGTTTTGTTCTGCTGAATGGCAAAAAACCAACAAGTATTCCTGATTTTATGTTCTATCCGCCTTCTAGTACTGAGGGAAATAACGTGGAACGTGTGATGCGATTCTCTGTTCCTGACACAGTGAAGAATGTGTGCATGGCGTTTACTTTTGCCATCTACTCACCTGTAGTGGCCAAGGGTTCGCTGACAATCAAAGACCTTCGTCTCAAGCGTCGTGCTTCTGAAAATTACACCTTCGGTAAAGACAGATTTGGCAATACTGTCACCACGATTAAAGAGAACGACAAGCAGAATGTAAAGGCGTTCAAATTAACCTTATCCATTAAACGAGGTGCCAAAGCGGGTGGTAACGGAGAAACCGGCGAAGTCACCTTGGTTATCCCTGCGCCAAGTAATGGCCCAAGAGACTAGGAGGGCATTATGTTAAGTGGAATTGAAAATAAAAAAATGGATTTCATGGAGGGAAACTCGATGCGTTTGAAATCGGGTGTTTCTCTAATTGTGGTTCTGTTGTTTATGTTGATAGCGACCATTGCCGCTACCGCTACATATAAGTGGATTACGTCTGAATCTAGATCTTCTGGTGCAAGAATGATTCAGCGCGAAGCTTTCCAGTCTGCCGAAGCCGGCATTGAAGCAACCCGTGCATGGATGACATTCCATGGAAATGATGTTGGTGCGTTGATTAAGAAGTACATGGATGGTAATAATCAGCCTATCAAAATTGATGGACAGATGGCTGAGTTTAAAAGAGGCGGGCAAAGTTACGATGTGTGGCTTACTGGTGTCAATACGGATGCTACGACATATAAGTTGAAAATTGTTTCTAAAGGTAAGTCCCGTAATGGGGTTGCTTCTTATACCGAAGCAGCTATTTTGAAAGTTGATGGTTTGTATAAGGTAAAGATTCCTGCAAAAAAGACATCCGGCAATTTCAATTTCAATTATAACTACTTTGGCGCCTCCATGGAAAACCATGGTAATATGAATTCTACCTCCATTCTTGTGAATGGAAACTGGAAAGGTAACCCGAATACGGTACAAACCACGTTCGTTGTGACGGGAAATGCGGAACTTTCGGGTAATAATCTGCATATTGGTGAAACAGCTTGTATTGGTGGTGACCTGAGCTCAAATAACGGCTTTACTGGTCGTGATTTGTATGTGGGTAAAAACGCAAACAGCTTTACGGCCCGGCTTCAGGGAAATGCTTATTTTGATGGCTCTGTCGTAATGGGCACTCAGGCAAATCCTGGATTTAACATTGATGGAAATGTATTCTTGAAGGGCTCGATGCGTACTAGCCAAAATGAATTTTCTCCGATAATTCATGGCAATTTGTGTTTGGATGAAAACGCTATTTTGCTGTCGTCTGGAACAAATAATCAGTTTGTTGTAAAAAAGAATGTGTGGTTGCCGGGCCCGTTTAATGTTGCCTTTGGTAATTTTAATTGGTCTACAGGAGCAACGACTATTGAAGATAACAATGGTATTGACGCTTTGTATGATAGGATTGTTTTTGTTGATAGTGCTGGAACGGCCTATATCAAGTATGGCAAGCCTTCTCGGGATTACCATACCTTGCATGATAAATCCTTCAAAGAAAATAAGAAATGGGCTAAAAATTGTGATAAGGTGAATGCAAATTACTACCAAGCGGTTTGTGCCCAGTGGGATGCCGTCGGCTTTGGTGGTAATTGGTCTGATCAATGGAGTTATTGGAGTGACGCTAATTATCAGCCTTATGCATGGGAACGAGCCGAGGCGGATGATAAATATTACATCTATTATACTGAAGCGGGCAAGAAGGATGTTGACTTTAAAAGATATGACCGCAAAGACTTGAGACAAGTGCGAACGGGTCATGCTGGCCCAGGTCATATTGGCCCAGGTCCTATTGGCCCCGCTGGTCATACATTCAAGAATTCCGAAGTGGGTGCATATTATGTAGGTGGGGAGTATTTCTACTATCAGGATTTGGTTACTACAGGTGGTGGCTGGATGGCTCCGATTAGCTATTCCTTGACGCCGCATTACAGAGGCTATCATTTTGATTGTCTGCATAATGATAAAAATAACAGTTGTGAAGATGGTTCTATTGCTGGCTCGCCTTATTGTAAAAAGGTTTCCACTGAAGGATTTAGACCATTCTGTTCGGTGCCGTCTTGGTTTAGCGTGAAAAATGGAACCCTTAGCACGGCTGATCCGACGAATTTGGATTGTGGAGAATCTATTAAAACGAGCTGCGACTCTATTTGGCGTAAAGGAAATGGTTGCGATGGTTCTGCATATAAAGTTGATGATGTCTTGAAAAATTCCTATGACGTGTTCAAGGATTACGCTTCCAAACCTTGCGCGGCTGATATTAAGGATTGGGATAACGATGTTGTTAAAGATATGAACAGCTGCTATGAAACCCTCAAGGGCTCAGATAATCTTTTCAACGGGTATTTGGTAGTTAGCGTCAAAGCGAATAATAAGGTGGACCCGCCGGGAACGCTTAAAGGCAAATTTATCATCATCTTTGAAAACGATCCTAGACAGAATGCTTTCCCGCCAACAGAAGAGGGCTCCTATGTGTTCCTCTATTTACGTAATGGAGGCTCTGAAGAACTGCAGCCTACGGGGGCTGGCTTATACAACTACTTTATCTTTACGGACAAGGATGTTTCAAAATTCTTGTTTAATAATACGGCAACCTTGAGTGGCTCTATTTACGCTAAGGCAGAAAACTGTGCTAAGGTTAAGGATATGACCATTGATAATATGGTTATGAACCAGGAATTGCTCAATGATCTTGTGTCGAATGGAGTTCTGTGTGCAACTGATCAGTCGGATTGTGGAGCTGTTGTTACTATCGGGGATCCCGAGACAACTGAAATTACTCATAGTACAACTACAGAGGTTTTTGGTACAACGGATACGTATTACATTTCGAGTGCTCCGCAACTTAGAATATCTGTTGAGTCTCAGTATAAGAATTCCGAATCGGAATCTGCTTTGGCTGATGCCGAGGCTTTGGGCGGCTCGTTTATTGTGCTTCCGAGAGTGGTGTATATGTCCAAAGATCCTAAGGGGGCTCTTAATGATTATTATGGTGTGGTCCCGTTGAATAGTAAATCTGCTGCGACAGGAAAGACTATTGCTTGTAATGATGCAACCATTTCTGCAAGAGCAAACAGCAGTAAGTTGTATGATCCTTCTACAGACACGATGCTTCCTGAAGGTTATTTCATTTGTAATGTGACTGCGACTGTGGGCGGGAATACAAGCACCGTGCCGTTCTACCTAGTGGTTAAGGGTACTTTGAATGGCGCTCCTGAGGTTAACTTTAAAGAACCTGTGGTTGAATTGGCCCAAGGAAATTCTACGACACCGAAGCTTGTATTGGATGCAGAAGCTGCTCAGCCTTATAAGGTGAAATTTACAATTCCAACCTCTCTTAATACTGGATGGGATGTTTCTCCGATTGATGGGGTGACGACTTGCGTGAACGGAGTTTGCGAAGCGACGATCCCGACAACGCAGAAGGAGTTGGCTGTTCTTACGGTGACCAATAGTAGCGCGACCTCTGGATCCGTTACCCTGACGATTACTGAATGTGATGCTTGCCACCCGGGAACTCAAAAGGTAGAAACGATTTTCGTTGCTGCGTCGGCAGATGTAGAGCTGCATAATTTGACTGAATATTGTGCTGCTGCGGCCGGTAACTGCCCTGCTGGAAGCGATCTTGCAAAACAGGCGAATACTTCAGAATGGCCCGATTGTCCGGAATCCGGGACATGGGTGAGTGTGAATTCGACAAGCGCGACTCCTTGTAAAACGTTGGTGACGAACCATCGTTGGCTGTGTAATATTGATGGAGGAATCAATCTTGTGGCAGGAACCGCGCCTTCGGGCTGTCAAGTGGTTATTCCTACAACGAATAACAGCTATACATCCCCCCTTGCAGCCGGACAAACCCATTATTTGTATGCGGGACTTAAAGCGACGGCGATGAAGTTCTATGCAGGCTTTGCTGGTGATATTGATGAGGGCGCTCAAAAAACTATACATGTTGAAGTCTTGGACAATAATGGCAATTTGAGAGAATTGAATTGCACATATGCGAATTTCAAGAACAATGAAAATAACTGCGCTATTGATGTGTATAGGGGCTCGAAGGTGACGCTTTCGTTGCCGGACAATCCGAGTGACTTTAACCGTTGGAAGTGTGAGGCCGGCACGGATTGTGCAGGATTGACAAATCTTAACCAAGGTGTCGTGTCGTTCAACATTACTGGCGTAAATAAGGTTTATGCACACTTCAATGAAAAAGATAAGCACTGCTTCTTTGATGAATTTACTAGAAGTACTCTTGGATGTGGGGCTACTATATCGAAAAATGAGTATTGCGTTGTTTCGTGTGCTGACGGTGCTACGTGTAATACTGAGGCTAAATGGAGACTTCTTGAAGGTAATCTGACAGATTTGTATTTGGACACGTATGACAAAAAAATCAAAATAAAGGAATCGGTGAATCGCCATAAAAAGGAATCTGAGATTTCCCGAGTGACGCTTCTCAGTAATGCGGTTGCTGGTCTTTATGGAACGTTGAAGGCCCAGTTCAAGATTTCGAAACAAAAAAAGAATAATAGCGGAGCTGCCATGGCTGTGGTGAAAAACACGGGATTCGTGTTGCGCAGCACGACAGATTTGTCGGATTATTTGATGCTGAATATTTATTTGGATGACAACAACAATGTTAATGCACGCCTTTGCATAAAGGATAGCGATGTTTGCAGGGAATCTCCGCTGTATAAGGACTATGCAACAGCCTATGCAAACGATGGCTCTATTGTGCTTGCATCGGCAACTCTGAAGGGGCTTGGTGGGGCCGAAGATACATTGGTTGTCTCGGTTATTCCGAGTCCTTGGAGCTCGACTACGTATACGACCACGTTTATTTTGAACAACAGCAATTTGCCTGGTGTTGAAAATTTGAAAACTTACGGAACGCATGAATCGGTTGGATTCCGCTTGAGTGATCCGAATGTTGAACTTTATGGCATTGGTTGGTATAGCGAAGACTATAATTCGGAATGCTGGGATACTTATCCGACGGTGAAATGCTCGTTTAAGGCAAATTATATGGGTGGCATTGTACCTAAGGATTCTGCGGTGGCTCCATGGGTGGGTATGTCCGCATGGTTTGATCAGGGCTATGGCAGCTGTAATCCGCGCTATTACTATAATGGTACGGTTTCTGCAGACTTGATTTGCTCAGGAGCGGCGCTTACGGATGATGAGTCTTTCCATGATTGCGGTACAGCATACAGGTTCGGTACGACTGGCTCGCATGGCTCTGATAACAGAATTGCCAAGGCAGGAGTCTCTGGCTGTGGCTTGACTTACCAGCAGAGTCAGTGGGCGAGTGCAAATGCTGATTGTGGCCCCTTCTGGGTGGGACAATTCAACACTTGTACCCATGCGTATGAGTTTGAATTTGTTGCGCAGAATGATGCTGGTGGTGGATATTGGAATATTGGTGATGCGGGCTTGGCAAACTTGCGTGATGCGACTCTCAAGATAAATTTGAACAATGCCGCTAAGGATGAAATTGAAATTTCTATGTATAGCCAATACGATTTTGGCAGTTACTACTATGGCGATGATGCTAAGTATAGTCAAACCTTTAAGACGAATGGCAATGGAGAAATTTCTATTGAGGTAAGTACTCTCTCGGATGCCGAGGGCTTTGATCCGGAACATGTGAAGGGTGTGTACATCCGCAATCTGACAACGGGAAGCATTGCAAGTGTAACGAGTGTCATGAGTGCTTGTCCCAATGTGTTGGGCATTGATGCATGCCACGCAGAATACAATACTTCGTCTGGCAAGTGGCGCATTCAGGGGATGATAAACAATGCAGCGCGAGCTGGCGAAATTCGTGTGACGGCAGGAGGTTCTGCGAGCATGAGTGGCTTGGATCCGGCTTCTCCGCTAGTTTGTGGTTCGTCAAAAGACAATCCTTGCAATTTGTCTGGTTCGGGCAAAAAACAGCCTGTTGTATTTGAATGGTTGGATGACCCGTTTGCTAATAATATGGGCAAGAACTATACCTTTGATATTTCTGTGAAAGCTAATGATGATAAGAATACGGTTGTTTCGTGTACTACGGATCCGTATGAAATTTCATCAATTAGAGCAGAGTGCTCGCTGAAGAAAAATTCTGTTGTGGCTGGCGAAGGTATTCCTATTGTAGAATACAGCTTGTTCGGGTGCCCTGATAACAAGTGCTCTTATGAAATTTATGTTGATGGACAAGGTACTATTGCTCAAAATGCTCAGACAGGCGATTTTACAACCTTGAATTCGTCGCCAAATGTGTTGAATGCTGCGACCAGTCCTCTTGAATTGTCTACGTATACTGTTAAAATGAGGTCGAAAGATACTAAACGTCCGTTTAACGAGGAAACTTGTGGCCAGTTTACCGTGACGAATGTGAATCAGCAACAATCTGAAATTCAGAGTACCTGTAGCTTCGATAAAGCTTCGATTACGCTTGGTCAAAGCACGACGTTTAAGTCTTCTAATTTTACAGGAACGGCTCAAAATGCGACTGTAAGATTGTTGGACCCGGATGGAAACGAAGTTGCTTCCAATGGCTCGTTCTGGACTGGCGGAAACTACGATGTGTGGAATATTAGGCCGACTAAAACGGGTGAATTGGAATATATCTTAGTTGTTAATGGTGGCGTGTCTTGTAAAGCAACACTAACGGTTTCTGCCCCATCGTCATTGAACTGTTCCATAACGGGAGCTCTATATCAAGGACAGGAATTGTCTGTAAGCATTCCTGGCTTTAAAATAGATGGCTCGGATCAACTTAAGTGGAAAATAGGTGATGATGATTCGACAATGATTAGCTGTAATTCTGGTAGTTGCTGGAATAATACGATGACAGCTCCGCAGGAGGCGGGTAGTTACGCATATTCCGTTACGTATTTAGATTATCCTGTGTGCAGCGGAACTTTGAATATTGGTTCTGTTCTTACATGCAGTGTTACGCCGACAGAATTGAATAAAAAGGCGTTCTATACGTTTACGGCTACTAAAGGTGTGAATTGCTCAAATTGCATGTTTATGGACGCCTCCAACACGTCTGGCAGTGTGTATTTCCCTGGAAACGGAAATACTCTTCAGATTACACGAAAAGCTGTGACTAGCGGAGAAAAGAATTTGTCTATGAATTGTGCTTGTGATAATAATTTCAGTGCTACATGTTCTGAAACAATAACGGTGGTGGATGCTGAAGAACCGTTTACTTGTCCTACCGATGCAAACCCGTATGAATGGGAATGCGAATCTAACGATGGTCAGGGCGGTGTGGACAGTTGGGGAACAGGTGCAAAATGTGTAAAAATCCATGCAGCTAAAGCTTATATTCAATCGAGTAACGCTACAGGTAGGTCGTTCTGTGTTAATGGCGAAGAAGCCGAGCTGAACTCGGATGAAACAAATTTGTTGACAAAGGAATATTCCGCAGGAGAAGATGGCTATATAACAGTATGTGCTTCGGCTGGAGATAATGCGACTACTCGAATTGGATGGGATAGATGCAAAGTTCCTACGCAAGCGATAACATTTGATTGCGACGAAACAAATTCCGTAGACCTTACGGGAAGTGGCAATCATAGTGTTTCTGCCAATACATGTTATTCATTTAGATGCTATTTTGGTACTGATGGTGCGAATACAGGTGTTTGGAATTTCTCTGCGCCAGCTGCCGGTACAAAGATGATGTATAAAGATTGTTCTGGAACGACTCAGACGTATACATTCCAATATAACAACCATTGGTATGAAACAATCGATATTGGTGCATGTAGAATTTATTTGAAATCAGACGCGCCGATGACTATTGCCGATTGTTCCTGGAAAAACTAAAATTTGTTTTTGCCTTGTGGAAGAATTTCTTCAAAATATGCCGGTCCCATTAGGGACTGGCGTTTTCAATTTAAAAACTCGGTTGTAAAAAAATCGCCCTGCGTAAGCAGGGCAAATTTTCAAACTTTTTGCCGTCAATGATACTCTACAATCTCCCAGTGGCCGCCGCGATTTCCACCAACTCGGCGAATCCGACCTAGCCTTCGTATTTTTTTTAGCTTTATTCCGTGCGAATATTTTTTTATTTACAGCAAGAAAATGCGTGGTTCTTGCAAACTATTGTTTGCAACATGAATGAGAGAAGGTTGTTTGTCTTGCATTTTAGAATACATTAATCTATTTTAATTATATGCAGAAAAAGGGAAATCACAAAGAGCTGTTTCGTCCGCAAAATCGTATAGATGCGGCGCTCGCTCGTATTGAAACGTCAAACATCCTTTTTGAGAAGAAACGTTTTTCGGCATCAATTTATTTTGCGGGAGTCGCAGTAGAAAGTATTTTAAGGGTTTTTATTGAGAGAGATTCAAAGAAAGTTAACGTGCTAAGGCAGTTTGCGGACCAATGTAATGATGCTGCAAATGCAATTGTTGCGAGAGGGTATGACTTGTATTATGGAGAATAGAAAGATTAAAACAGTAGCGAAAGATGTACCGCTGAAAGAACGTGTACGCATGGTTTTGAAAACCTCTGCTTATGGCAACGTTAAGGGCGCTCGGATAAAGGTGACTGAGTCTGAGGATGGCTATATACGGGGCTTGGTCAATTCTCCGATGTTTACGGGAGTCGATGTGGCATCTCGTCAATTAGCAATTCGTAATTCGCTGAAAGGCAAATTCACAAAATCAGATCGTCAGCGTATACTGACGATTTTGACAGCCGCTCCGGCAGATTTTTCAGATTAACCAAGGGACAAAAGGCGTTTTTTAGAACGCCATGTTCTCTTACATAAACCAGTAAATTCCGCCGACTTGGATTTGCATGTTCTTGAAGGCTTGGTCGTCGCTTTCGAATTTTTTGCCGTCAATGATAGAGGTCAGGCCCACACCGTAGCGAATGCCCAGGTCCAAATTGGGCGTGACCGAGCAGCCTATGCCGACGTCGATGCCGAATTCAAAAACGTTGAGTGCGTCATTTTTGCCGAAGTTGGTTGTTTCGACAACGCTGCCTAAGTCTTGCTCCATTTCAGAGGACAGGAGCAGCGCGAATCGCGGGCCTGCTTCAAAGTACATTTGAGGCAGCACGTTGTAACGGGCGAGAACGGGTAATTCAAGTGCCCACGTGTTCCATGTGAATTCGTCGTCTTTTTGGCGGCGCCAGTCCACGTCGAGCTCGGGTACAACGCTGACTTTTTCGTTTACGGCGACTTTGGCGGCGGCGCCGGCTGTAAGGCCGAGACTCCAGGGGATTTCCTTTTCAGAAGCCCCGTCGCCCCAGAGCGTGCTGAAGTTGACTGCGGCGTGTCCGCCCATTTGGACTTGAGCAGAGGCTAGACCGGTTGCGAACAGTGCGCCTGCAATAGTGCGGGAGATAGCTTTCATGTTGTTTCCTCCGAAAATGTTTACCTCAACGGGTTCTTGTCGCTCTTGTACCACTTCATGAATTCGGCGATGCCGTCGTGCAGGCTCCAGTGGGGCTTGTAGCCGCACTCGGTTTCGAGCTTGGTGGTGTCGGCGTTGGTCTGGTACACGTCGCCGGGCTGCATGGGCAAGAAGTTTTTCTTGGCGGGCTCGCCGTAAGCGTTTTCGATTTCCGCAATAAAGTCCATAAGCTTTACGGGGTGGCTGCAGCCGATGTTGTAAATCTTGTAGGGCACGTTGTTGGGGCACTTGGCGGCATCGGGCACATGATCCAGCGTGTGGATGGTGCCTTCGGCGATGTCGTCGATGTAGGTGAAGTCGCGGATCATGTCGCCGTTGTTGAACACCTTGATGGGTTCGCCCTTCGATATCGCGCGGGCAAAGAGCATGGGCGACATGTCGGGACGTCCCCACGGCCCGTAAACGGTAAAGAACCGTAGACCCGCGACGGGCAGGTTGTAAAGCTTGCTGTAGCTGTGGGCCATAAGTTCGTTGCTCTTTTTGCTGGCGGCGTACAGGCTCACCGGATTGTCCACCTTGTCGTCTTCGCTGTAGGGCACCTTGCTGTTGAGACCGTACACGGAGCTGGACGAGGCGAATACCAGGTACTTGACTTGGTTGTGGCGGCAGGCTTCCAGAATGTTCAGGAATCCGACCAGGTTGCTTTGCAAGTAGGCATACGGGTTCGTGATAGAGTAGCGCACGCCTGCTTGGGCGGCGAGGTTCACGACCTTGTCGAATTTTTCTTCGGCAAAGAGTTTGTCCAGCGGCTCCTTGTCGTCGATGCCCATCTTTACAAATCGGCAGTTCCTGTACTTGGTGCTTTGCACCATGGCGCCGTAGGCGAAGTTGTCGCCGGGCTGTTCGATGCCGCCTTCGCGGAGTCGACCGTACTTGAGGCGTACATCGTAATAGTCATTAATATTGTCGAGGCCTACCACTTCGTCGCCGCGTTCCGCTAGCATGAACATGAGCTTGGAACCAATAAAACCTGCTGCACCAGTAACAAGAATTTTCATGTGGGGAAATATAATATTTTCTTTCTTTGTCTTCTTGCCTCCTTAATGTCTTCCCGCACGTAGATGCGGGACCTCCTCTAGTTGCCTGAAAAGAACGCCTGCAGTAAGAATTACAAGTGCTTTGGAAAGTCGTAAAGGGAGATCCCGGCTCAAGGCCGGGAAGACATGCGGGTAGGTTTTGCTACTTTTAGGTTGATGTCCACAGTTATCTTGTTCAACAAGCCTTTCGGCGTTTTAAGCCAGTTCACGCCGGAGTCGGGCCATGCGGCGCTCGATACGTTCGGGTTCCCGCCGGGGGTGTATGCAGCAGGACGCTTGGATCACGACAGCGAGGGCGCACTCTTGCTGACGGATAATGGCAAGCTGATTAAGAAACTGCTGGACCCGAAGTTTGAGCACCCGCGAACCTACTTGGCCCAGGTGGAGGGCCAGATTACCGAAGAGGCGGTGCGCAAGCTTGCCAGGGGTGTCGATATCAAGGGTTATCACACCAAGCCCTGCAAGGCAGAAATGGCGGAAGAGCCGGATTGGCTTTGGTCCCGCAATCCGCCGGTGCGTTTTAGGGCGAATATCCCCACGAGCTGGGTGCGACTCACGCTCATCGAGGGCAAAAACCGCCAAGTGCGTCACATGACGGCGGCGGTGGGGTTCCCGACACTTCGCCTGATTCGTGTACAAATCGGTAATATTCCCTTGGGTGATTTAAAACCGGGCGAGTGGCGTGTCGTTACCGATAAAGTGATTTGATGCTTTATCCCAAATAAACTATTTTGTGAAAAACGTCATTGCGAGGGGTGTAGCCCCGAAGC
This sequence comes from Fibrobacter sp. UWB1, assembly GCF_002210325.1. Taxonomy (NCBI): domain Bacteria; kingdom Pseudomonadati; phylum Fibrobacterota; class Fibrobacteria; order Fibrobacterales; family Fibrobacteraceae; genus Fibrobacter; species Fibrobacter sp. UWB1. The sequence continues at coordinate 104,361 of NZ_MWQL01000011.1, read as the reverse complement.
AATCCATAGTGAAAAATGAAGATTGAAAATATGAAAAAGTTTTATGGTGCTGCGTTTATTTCTGCGGCTTTGATGGCCTCGACGCTGTCGTTTACCGCTTGCAACGAATCCGGTTCCAAGGGTGCAAAGTCTGCGAAATCTGCCGAACTCAACTGCCCCGAACTGCCGCTTGATTCTACAGCCACGGGCGAGTTCGACCCGATTGCCTCGAAGGATGCCCGCCCCTGCGGAACGATTACCTTGTGGGGCTCCGCGATGCCGAAGTCTTTTAACATGTGGGAAGACTACAACAGTTTCTCTGCCGAACTCATGGGCATGATGTTCGAACCACTCGTGAGCCTGCATTCTACCGAAGACCGTGAAGTGGGAATCCTTGCCGACAGCTGGAATGTGAGTGAAGACGGCAAGACGTTCACTTTCCACGTGGACAGCCGCGCCAAGTGGAGCGATGGCAAGGCCGTGACTGCCGAAGATGTGCAGTTCTACTACGACGTCATCATGGACGAAAAGAACCTCACGCCGATTTTTAAGGTGGGGCTTAGCCGCTTCGACCGCCCCGAGGTCGTGGATAGCCTTACGATCAAGATGACCGCGAAGGAAAGCCACTGGGGTAACTTCTGGGAAGCGGCGGGAATGCTCGCTTTCCCGAAGCACGCCTGGGCAGGGAAGGACTTCAACCAGATCCGCTACGAATTCCCGGTGGTCTCGGGTCCGTACAAGATCAAGACCTTCCGCGAAGACCGCTACGTAGAACTTGCTCGCCGCGCCGACTGGTGGGGGTTCAAGAAGAACTGGAACCGCGGCAAGTATAACTTCGAAAAAATCCGCTACCGTTTTATGAACGACCAGACTAAAGCGCTGGAAGCTTTCAAGAAACAGGACATCAACGCCTACGCGATTTACACCAGCAGCATCTGGATGAAACAGACTGACTTTGACGCCATTCAAAAAGGCTGGGCCGTGAAGCAGCGCATTTTCAACAAGGAACCTATCGGTTTCCAGGGGATGGCCATCAACCTGCGCAAGCCGCAGTTCCAGGACGTGCGCGTACGCCGCGCCCTCAACATGCTCCTGAACCGCGAAGCCATGAACGAAAAGTACATGTACAACCAGTACTTCTTGCTCAACAGCTACTACCCCGACTTGTGGGAAGGTAACCAGAATCCCACGGCACCGCTCTACAAGTTCAATCCGGATAGCGCCCGCGCCCTCTTTGCCGAAGCGGGTTACAAGGTGAATGCTCAGGGCGTGCTGGAAAAAGACGGCAAGCCTTTCGCTATCAACTTTATCACCAGCCAAGAAGACTTGCGCCACCTCACGCTCTTCCAGGAAGACCTGAAGAAGGTGGGCGTCGTGGCGACCATCGAACAGATGTCGCAGAGTACCTTACGCAAGCGCTTGGACGATGCAGACTTTGACCTTTACTGGGTGAACTGGGGTGCAGGCCGCCTCCGCGATCCGGAAGCCAGCTGGTATTCCACAACCGCACTGCAGAAGGGCACGAACAACCTTGCCGGTGTACAGGATAAAGTCGTCGACAGCTTAATCAACTTGCAGAAGACTGAATTCGACCTCGCCAAACGCAACGAAATCCTGAAGGCGCTCGACAACCGTCTGGCCGAAATCGTGCCGTATGTGCTCATGTGGCAATGCGACCATCACCGCATTCTTTACTGGAACCGCTACGGCACTCCCGAAAAAGTCTTTGATCGCTTTAACCGCGAAGACGCCATACCGGTATACTGGTGGCTGGACCCCACGAAGTCTGCCGCCCTCGACAAGGCCATGAAGGCCGGAGAGAGCCTGCCCGTGCTGGAATACGATGTGAAGTAGGTCGGCGCAATGCGCCTTTGAGGTGTGAGCGCGGGACAAAGTCCCTTTGAGGTCGCGTTGCTTTGAGTAAAAAAGAGCGTGCTGAAAATCAGCACGCCATTCTTGTAAACATTTACGGTCTCATCTGAGAATTCTCTGCTCAATGCTCAGAGCGCTCTGCGCGACCTCAAAGCCTTGCTTACGCAAGGCGACCTGATACCTCTTTAGAAGAAGAATTCGGCACCGACGTACAGGCCGGTTGCGTCGCCGCCCATGTTATCATGGTCGCCGCTACGAACAAAGAGCTTGCCGGTGACTTCCAACTGCTTCGGGATTACGTAGATTCCGCATCCGAGCCAGATGGTAATCTGGTGGTCGCCATCGTCGTCGCCACCCACTTCGACATCGCCTTCTTCCCAAGTGCTTTCGGTAAGGCGGAACTTGAGCTGCATGCCAAAGAGCGGTGTAATTTCGGTGTTCGGAACGGTATAGGCGATTTCGCCACCCATGTGCAATTCCAAACCGCGTTCTCTGTTGTCGTGTTCAAAGCCCCAGAACAAACCGGCTTCGGTTCCGAATTTGAGACCCGGAGCCTCCTTAATCGGCATGCTGAACTGGCCGCCCAAATAGAGGGCGATTTCTTCGCTAGAAGGAGGCGTAGTCCTACTGCCGTTTGCACCGTATTCTATTTCGTCGTTACCGACGGGCAGAATAAGGTCCACAAAGCCGTTGAACGAGGGGTCGAACTGATAACGTGCGCCGATAGTCAGGTCGCGCAGGCCGCTACCGCCGTTCACGCAGCCGCTGCAGTCCGATTCGCCCCAGAACTGGTAACCCCAATCCTGCAAGGAAATTTCGAGGTTTTGGATTACGCTGTAGCGAACGCCGATGCCAAGGCCGGCATTAGACCAATCGTGGTCCCAGTTGTAATAGAGGTTGCCCTTTACAGAACCCTTGCCGGCTTCGAGAACGGGGTAGTAGTCCCAAGTTGCGAAAGCGGCGCTAGAAACGAGGGCCGCTGCGAGTGCGATTTTTTTGAACATTCCAGACTCCTTGGAAAAAGTTTTTGTGTTACAATTTAGTAAATGCATTAGGGCTAGGGGTGTAAAAAAAAGATACCCCGGACTGTTGTCCGGGGTAGTAAATAGCTGTTTACAACCGATTAGAAGCGGATGAGGAGAGCGCCCTTGAGGGTGTTGCTGTCGCCATAGAGGTCGCCGTTAGAGATGGCGAAGTTGGCCTTGACAGCGAACATCTGGTTGATGTCGTACTGAGCGCCGACCCAGAAGGTGAGCTGGCTTTCGTCAGTGCCGTCAACGTCATGGCCGTCAGCCTTGTCCTTGGAGAGCTGCTTGTTGAAAGCGAAGCCGATCCACGGGGTAAGGCCAATGCTTGCAATGGTGTAGTCCAATTCGGCCTGGAGGGTCATCGTGACGCCTTCTTCGTACTTTTCGTCTTCAAACATCCAGTCGAAACCGAGTTCGGAGCCGAACCACAAGTTAGGAATGAATTCCTTGGTGAACTGGATGGCGGCATACAGACCGAACGGGTCGTAGTCGCCGACAACGTCATCGGAGGTCAGCGGGAGCTTGATGTCCAAGGCGCCGATCAAGATGGGCATGAACTGGTAACGGGCGCCGAGGGTCATGGCGTAGATGCCGTCGTTATCCGGGCAGGTTTCAGGATTGGTGTCTTCGCAGCGGTCGTCTTCGTTCCAGAGCTGGTAACCAACGTCCTGGAGAGAAATTTCCAAGTTCTGGATGATATTGTACTTGGCGGCCAGGTTGATGCGGTTCATGGACCAGTGGTCATGCCAGGTGTAATTATCGCTGATTTCGACTTCACCCTTGTTGGCGTCGCCAACCGGGAAGAAGTTGTAGGTTGCAAAGGATGCGCTTGCAGCCATGGCTGCGACGAGTGCGATCTTCTTAAGCATTGAGTGTCTCCTTATAAAATGTTTGTAACCTAAATGTAACATAAACGTGCGCCTGCGTCAATGGCTTTTGCGTAAAGTGTGATAATTTTCACAACAAAGTGTGTAAAATATGTGCTTGTCAGACAATGAGTTACGAAAATCGCTTTTTTTTTAGTGGAGTGTGATATGTGAGCGGTTTTTGTTCCATGTCACAGACACGGGGTTTTTGGAGGCGCCCCCCTATCTTTTTTGAAAATTTTAAGGTATTTTTACATATAGAAGAAGATAGTTGAGGGTTTTATGAAAGCAAAAATCGGTTTGTTTTTGTTTGCCATGCTGGCGTGGACCGGCATGGGTTTTGCCGCTCCTGGGGCGGTGGCAGATACGCCGAAGTCCTATTATAACTTGATTACCCATGTTGTTCAGTCGGGAGGATGGGGTTATGGCATGGGAGGGGGAACAACGACCTTGGTATTGAGCCAGGGTCCTGTGCCGTGTACAAGTACGGACTGGTCTTTGTCTTATAATGGCACTGAATATAAGAGTAATGGTAAGAATATCGGCCATTACTATACCAGTGGCTCTGCGTTCCCGGGGATGCCTGGCGGCGGCGTGACGATGTTTTCAAACGAAGGTGAATGTATAGCCTCTGTCGAAGATACTCCGGCAAATTTGGCCACCATGCTTGAACAAAAATGGATCAATGGTGGCGCATCTATGAGAAAGGTGCCGCTCGAATTGTGGTCCGATATCGATCTTAAGGAATTTGCCGCCAATACGGGTGTAGGCAAATGCGCTGTAAACCACGTCCCGCTTCCGATGATGGATAGCACCTCGTTTAACGGAAATGGTTTTACCATCAGCCACCTCTGCTATGCGGCAAGCGTTACTAGCGAAAATCCGATGGAATCGCCGGTAGGGTTTTTCAAGACGGCAGAGAATGTAATGCTAATGAATGTCAAGTTGAATGGCGTTCGCATTTATATTGATGGCGAAAGTACTGACGGTAGCGATTATTACCCGGTGGGCGCTTTTGCGGGTGTCGTGAATTTGGTGACTATCGATAGCGTGACTCTTGTGAATGATTCAATCCAGGCGCCTTTTGCAGGCGGCCTTGTGGGACTTGTCAGGAACTCTACGATTTCAAACATTACGGGTGACGACGATATCAACATTTCGAACATTGTATCTATTACTACAGGGCATGCCGGTTCCAAGGAAATTTTGCAGTCGGCTGGTCATAACGTGTTCTTGGGCGGTATTGCGGGTGTTGCAATCCGTTCTCAAAGCGAAGAAGATGCCACCTTTGTCAGCGATTCCATTAAGGTCGATGTTCATGACTATGCAACTGGGCACAAGTCTACTTTGGGCGGTATTGTAGGACTTTACCAAACCATTGGTGGTACGGCAGAAAAGCTGAATGTCTATACCAAGCGTAAGGATGGTGGTGAGGTTATTCCCACAAAAATTTCTGGTGGCGCCTCCATGGGTGGCTTGTTTGGTGTTTTGTATGTACCGCGTGATTACAATGTGCCGACTGCGGGCCATTTTGTTGCTACGGACAACAAGTTCAACGGTAAAATCTACGACGCTGCATCTCCGAACATGATTGCGGTGGGTGGCATTCTCGGGCTTGATTCTACGGAATCGGGTACGTCGGTTCATGTGAAGAATAGCGTGTCTAGTATAGATGTTAAAGATTCCTTGAAGGTGCCCGGTTCTTACCAATATTACGCCGGTGGTATTGTGGGTTACGGAGCAACCTGTATCCAAGGTGGTGCAAATAGCGAAGATTTCTTGAGCGTTTCGGATGTAAAGACCACGGGCTCGATTGCTCTTTCGGCATCGGGGGCCGAGGTTGCCGGACTCCATAGTGACGCTTACTTAGGCGGTGTCGTGGGTGCTGCGTGCCTTGCACAGTCTAAGGATTTTGGACTTACCAACGATACGTCGCTTGTCCAGATTACTTCGAAGGTGAAAACTTCTGTTGACGCAGGTAAGCCTTTCAATGGAGCCTATGCTCGTGACAGCGTGTATGTGGGCGGCATAATCGGTTTTGCAAGTATGATGATTGCGAATGAGGCTGCAACCATGTCTCAATTGTATTACGACGGTTCGATTGTGGTTGAGGATAGCCTTAACAACGTGTTTGTGGGTGGCGTTCTCGGTGGCTTTACCAAGACCGAGGGTGGAAAGTCATTGGTATTTGATAATGTGTATGCTCGTAGTGCCAATGTCCTGATCAAGTATACTGCAAAAGAAGCAGGATCCGTATCGACCACGAATATTCAAATTGCAAATATTGGTGGTTTGTGCGGTGTATGTAACGAAATTAGCGACATGAACCGAGTCTCTGTGCAGGGCAATATCAGTGTTGTCGGAAAGCATGCGGGCAACTACCTTTATGTGGGTGGCTTGGTTGGCAATACAGAAGCAAACGAAGTCAAGACCGTTGTTCGGAATACCTTCAGTGTGGGCGATATTTCGGTCACGGCCAATAATGCGTCCGCCGGTTACGAGAAAAAGGTTGGTTATCTGATTGGTAGGGCCCAATTGAACAAGGGCTATGAAATAAAGTCTAGTTACCATTTTGGTGAAGATGACGATGAAACCGTAACATTGCCGATGGGTGTCTTGAATACGGAACTGCTGACAAATGGTTGGCTTAACAGCGACTCCATATCTCATGTGGTGAGAAACGGTTCTGCAACGCAGTATTCGGACCCGCAAAAGAACGGTACCGAAACGACGAAGAACATGAAATCTTCTCAGTTTGCGGGCTTCTTGAATGCCGCTTATGCCGATTCAGACGATTACGAATGGGCTTTTGTAAAGGATAACAACGGCAGCCTCCCGTTCTTGAAGTATGGAGCGTACAAAGCTGTAGAACCTTCTCCAAGCGAAGTCAAACACCTCGTAAGCTTTGTCGATAATAACGACAGCCTTATTGCTCAACAGGTAGTTGCGCATGGTGGAGCCGCAACAGCACCGGCCAATGTGCCTGTAATCGAAGGTTACACCTTTACGAATACATGGGATAAAGATTTTGACATTGTTTTAAGTGATCTGACGGTAAAGGCTATTTATACCACGAATTCGTATACGGTCCGATTCTTTGACTATGACAATACGCAATTCGGAACGGATCAAACGATATTGTATCAGGCATCCGCTTCGGCTCCAGATTCTCCGGAACGTGTGGGCTATATCTTTGCCGGTTGGGATGATTCGACTTATGTCAGCGTGACTAAGAATCTTGATGTACATGCGGTCTATGTACCGAAAAAATACTGGATTGTGTTCAGGGATTATGATGGTTCTGACGTCACTCCTCCCGATTCTATTCAGTATGGTGCTGTTGTGCCGCAGCCGATTGATTTGTCGCGTGCATCGACTGAAGAATACACTTATGAATTTAAGGGCTGGAATCCTGAAGTAGTCAAGGTGAATGGCGATGCGGTGTATACGGCGGTCTACGATTCTACCAAGCGGGTGTATGCGGTGAACTTTGTGGACTATGATGACACCCCGATTGGTGATACAGTTTGGGTGGAATACGGCTCTGCGGCCGTGGCGCCTGCTGACCCGGTGCGTGAAGGCTACACTTTTGTGGGCTGGGACCGTAAATTCGATGTGATTACCAAGAGTGTCGAAGTAAAGGCCACCTACGAAAAACTTCCGGAATCCTCGAGTTCTGTCGAAGTTTCTAGCTCGAGCGAGCCCGAAAGTTCCAGCAGTGCCGAAGAATCTTCGAGTTCTGCAGAAGTCTCGTCTAGCTCTGTCGAAGTTTCTAGCTCCAGTGAACCCGAAAGCTCTAGCAGCGTTCCGGCCTCTAGCTCTAGCTTCACCGATAAAATCGAGATTGTGCAGCCGACCATTAAAAAGTCCGGCAACAATGCAATCCGCTTGACCTTCGGTACCGAAAACGTCAGTGAATCTGCAGTCGCACGTGTCCTTGTGATTGGCGGAAAAGATACCATTTGGATTGATACCCTTAAGAATCCGATTGTTGGCGGTAGCCAGTGGGAACTGGCTCCTGCTCCGATCGGCAAGTACAAAGTGGTCTTGATGGTGGACGACGGCACGAGACATGCCAAAACTGAGGAATACTTCGAAGTCGCCTCTGAAATCAAGGCCACTCCGGGTAGCTGGCAGATGGTTTCGCTGTCCGCCTTCGACAAGAAGAAGGTAAAGACTAGCGATGCCGCGTTCTACTGGTGGGATGAAAAGAACCCGGTGGGTGACTACTGGCAGTACCGCGCCTTTAACGGCGAAAATACCGATGCCACTCGCGGCTTCTGGTATGGTACGACCGAAGGCAATCCGCTGGTGATTCGCGAATCTACCGGCTCCAAGGATTCTGAAATCGTGTGGGAACTCGATAGCCTGTACAGCGGCTGGAACCTGGTGGCTAACCCGTATGGCTGGAATGTGAACATCAAGAAGGGTTCTTCCGATAATGGAACCAAGGTTGCATTCTGGCGCTGGATCCCGTCTAAGGGCGGTTACGAATTGGTGCACGATGTGATTGGGCCCTACGAAGCCGTGTGGGCTAAGGTTTCCAAGTCTACCACCTGGCGCATGCCTGCCGCTCCAGATTTCACGTTTGATGTTGTGCCCTCCGATGCCGAAACGAAGAAAGCGATGCATAAGGATGCCGCTGGTATCAAGGGAGCCTGGAGCCTGATGGTTTCGCTTGCCGACGATTACGGCAAACAGGATTCCTGGAACGTGATTGGTGCCGGCGCCGAAGAAAGCCTCGATGAACCGCCTGCAGGCATGGGTAACCGTGTGTCGCTTGCCATCCGCAATAGCGAAAAGGGCGCTAAGCTTGCAAAGAGCATCAAGGCTGTGGCAAACGAATACCGCTGGGTTCTCGATGTGAGTGCAAACACTGCCCGCGATGGCAAGCTCAAGTTCGAAGGCGTCAAGGAATTGAACTGCCAGGGACTCAAGCTGTTTGTGACCGCAGAGGGCGTGACGACGGAAGTTACGGACGAAAAGGCTATGAATGTGGCGCTCGCCAAGTCCGCCAAGCAGGTGGAAGTCCGCGTGGCTGCAAGCAATGCGGTGATGGCCTCTTCCAAAATCAGCGGTTTTGGCTCTACCCTTGCGGGTGGCACGCTGCAGCTTGGCTTTACGGCTCCTGAAGCTTTGGCCGGGGCACGCGCAAGCTACGCCGTGGTCGGTGTCGACGGCAAGAAGGTGGCCGCGGGCCAGTTCAAGACGACCGCCGGTACGAACCGGTTTAGCCTGAACGCTCCGAAGTCTGGCGTGTACTTTGTGAGAATCAAGGTCGGTAGCCAGCAGCTCTCGGGCAAGGTACTTGTGAGATAACTCACGGAAATATAAGCAGAAATGTGACGCTACTCAAAAGGCGGGCCTGGTGCCCGCCTTTTTTGCACTCGTTCTTACTTTTTTGTTGCATAAAAAATTATTATTAACTTGTGGCGTTTGGGATAAACGTTGTTGGAGGCTATGATGGGAAAAATAGCGAAGCTTTTTTTGATTTGCACCCTGCTTTTGGTAGGGGAGTCTTTTGCAGATTTAACGCGTCCGCTTTATTTTAGTTGCGGAAAGAGGACAGATGATGGTGTCTATGTCTGCAATATTAGACAGCTCGAATCCACAAAATCGACATTGCAGCCTCAGTATAAGAAATGGGGAGAATTTTTACAGGTTTTCCAGAATAGAATCGAAATGGACTTGGGCAATCCGTCTGCAAAAACTGAATATAATGGGTTTGAAATAATTTTTGAGTCCGATATCGACCTCGGTGGGTACCAAAAAACAAATGGTGTTGTCACTTGTAGGGATAATACTTTTGCTCCCATGAATTTTGGACCGCTTGCGTTCCAGCCGACGATTGATGGTAATGGTAAGACGATAAAGAATTTCTGCTATATTGCCGAAGATGTAAATGCTGCGTTCTTTTCAAATCTGAGTAGTACAACTGTTAAGAATATTACATTCTCCGATGCTTATGTCAAGGCGAAAACGGTGTCTGGGGCACATCTTTGTGGTGGGGCTTGTAATGCATCGGTTGTGGCAAACACTGTGCAAAATGTCAACTTTGAAAATGTGGTGGTACGAGGTGCCGTGGTTTATGGTTGGCAAACCTCGACGCTGGCTATAACTGCTGGAACTGGGAACACGGACAAGAATACACCGGCGGTTTCTCTTAAAAAGATTAAAATTGATCATGTGACTTTGGGCATGACACCCGATGTCATTGCAGAACACCCGATGCTAGACCTTATTGAAAGTGCTCCATCGGCTAGTGGAGGCATTATTGCTGATGTCGGCGGACATGTTTCAATGGAAGATAGCATCAAAGTGCTGAATTTGAGTGTTCCGGATTCGATTTCGAAAATTTATAAGGATGTTTCGGGGACTGAATATATTGGGAATCGCTATGTCGGTGGCATTGCGGGGCGTTTTACCCCTTCGGCAGAGGATACTGATTTTACTTTGGATAGTATAGAAGTATCTGCTGATTTGAGCGGCCTTTGGGTAGGCGGTTTGTTTGGAAGGGTTTCTATTGATAATGATAATCTTTTAGGTTCGTCTAATTTTAATGTAACGAACGCGAAGGTGACGTTGAACTCGCCTGTATATTTGGGAAATACTGGCGATAACAGGAATCGTTATTTTGGTGGACTTGTTGGCGAATGGATTTGGCTAAGGGGAAAAGTTGTTTTGTCGAATGATACAGTCGATGTCTCGGCGGATTGGCGTGGGGATAAGGATTTTGCAGGAACGGCCTATATGGGAGGACTTGCAGGATTTATTACAGGTAAAGAAGACGGCGTTTCCCTTGTTGATGTTTTGGCAGAAAACAATACGGTAACGGCTGAAATGTTGACATCTTCGAGAAATGTCTATGCAGGCGGAATTTTGGGAAGAGTGAATCTTGAAAAAGATGATATCATCGGTAGCGGCTCTCTTCGTATTTTAAAATCAAACGTTAAAGCTAAAAAATCGAATTTAATTACGACTACTGCAAAAGAATGCATATTGGTCAATGCCAGCTATTTGGTGGGTAATGCAGTGAGTCTGGGTGGAAATGTTGAAATTGAACAAAATCATGCCGAAGGAATTGTCTACATCGCTAACGATCTTTTGACTGCTCCGGGGGGTGTTGGTGCCGAAGTAGGTTTAACGTGGTCTTACGGAGCGAAGATATACAACAATACCTCTGTGGGTGATTTGCTTGTTAAAAAAGCTGTAGGAGCTGCGGGTTCAAAGATTTGTCGAGGGTATGTTGCTGGAAAGCTTCAGGGTAACAATTCTGAATCAAAAATCAATGTAAGAAATAATTTTCATTATGGTTCGATTGATATGGGAACTTACCTTGCAGTTGGCGTCGTGGAGGTCGATAATAAGGAAATTCCTGTTTCGACTTGGAATAAAACGTATTCGTCGTCGGTAGATGTGCGTTACAATTACCGAAATGCATTGAAAGGCGATTCGGCGTTGGCCGCCGATGGCTCGCTGAAAAAGGATGGCTCCGGTGATATTATTGTGGATGCGGAAACTGGTGCATTTTGGTATAACGGCGTTATTGATGCCGATGTCATGAAGTCTCGCTTGTTTACTTACGTGATGAATGCAACGCAACCTAGTGGATCCACTGTTACTTGGGAAAGTGAACCGTCAAGTTTGCCTGTGATTTCGTCGAAAGAAAGAACTGCATATAAACTAGCGATTAGCTTGACAGATGCGGATTATAAAGAATTGAAGGATGAAGATAAGGTTGCTTTAAAAGATTATTTGCCGGCAAAATGTGAAGCCGGAAAATGTTCCTTGTATGTCTATACAGAAAAAGATAAAATGTTAAAATCGGGCTTGAATTCTGAATTTTTGAACGCCGGTTTAATGATTGTTGATGATGACGGCAGCGCTTATGCTTTTAGTCAAAAATTTTCCAAAGATGATAAAGCGAAAGGCTTAACGGACCGCGAAATAAAGGTGACTTACTATCTAGAAAATCCGGCTCAGTTAAGCGGGGGAACTCCTATGCCTGTGTCAATGGACGATTATGTGGATGATGTGACTTTTGCATGGCCGAAGGTGGAAAAAGTTCGCCTGTTGTCTAGTAAGGATATCGTTCCGACGGCTCTTTTAGATTATAACAATGCCAAATATGAATTGGTTTTATATCAAGCGTATACGTGCCCGGCGGGCGCCGCGTTCTTTGCCGGTTGCAAAAATGTTTTTGCAAGTGGAATTTCGTTGGCGCAAAAGCAAATGAATAATATTGAGGCTGTTCTTAAGGAAGTGAGAGCGCATATAAACAATAACAATGGAGATGAAATACAGTTATACTATAAGCTGGTTGATTTAAGCGAGGGCATTAGCTACATGCCGCAGCTGGATATAGGATTGTTCAATAGCAAAGCTAAAATCAATGTTACCACATACGGCTATAATAAAAATGATGCACTTGATGAGATTGATTCGTATGAGCTAGGAATCACCCAGCCTTTGCGATCCGATGTAGACATGGCTTCGAAGTATGGGTTCAACCTGGCAGAACGTGGCTTTAAGCTGGATTCTTTAATAGTTGATTTTTGGCTCGGATTGAACGAAACATCTACAGACGTGATTAAAGAATGTTATAATGAAGGAAGCAAAACGGCGAAGTGCGCAGAAACTAATATGTATGGAGATCTTTCCAAGAACTATTTCAATAGTGAATCAGACATAGAAAATCAGTTGAATGCAATGGTAACCAGCGGCAAGTCTCGGTTGATGAAGTGGTCGACGAAGCTTGACGCCGATGAAATGTTGAACTTGGATTCGATGGCCCAGGCCATGTCTATAGTTGTTCCCCAAATGGCTGCGAAGGCGCCAATGTTCATGGCCGTGGAACCGCATCTGACGGGAATCCCGTATAAGGTTGCGTTCGATATAAACGCGGATGGCAAGAACGTATTCCTGACGGATGAATTTGAGATTAAGGATTCTTATTCCCGCAAAAATGACGAAACGGCAAAACTCCCCGAAGGTCTGCTTGCAACGGATGCTTGCTTTGTCGGCTGGATTGAAAATGCTGAAAATCCAGTGTTGACGCCGTCGCTAAAAATGGATGGCACGCTACTTGAAGTCGCAAACCCGAAAGATGTAGGAGCGTTCGACCTGTATGGAGCCTGGGATGCTGGCTGTATGGTTGAAAAAGCCGAAGTGCTTTTGAAGGTGGTTGACAAAACAGGTGCCGAAGGTAATTTTGGTACGGTTATGTTGAGCCAGTCTTACCGTAACCCAGGAAAAGAAAAGGTGATTTTAAAACACGACTTTGTCGATGGAAGACTTGAAGTTCCGACCTCTGCCGAACCGATGACTCTGCATGTGACATCTACCCAGACCAATAAGGATTACGATCTTGCAAAACTCACGTTGAAAAAGGCTGATGGAACTGAATTGTCGATTCCGCTTGGTTCTCAAGATACTTCGTTCAAGATTGCGCCTGCGGCGGGTGTGACGGATACGCTGTATGCCATGTTTGGTGGTTACATTGATGTTGATGTTAAAGTCGGTCGAAACAATGTCTTTTATGGCTATGATTCTTACAAGGAGACGCTTCACTTGGTGGATGGTGGAACCACTGATTTGCCTATGTGGGTCTATACCCCGACGGAATGCGTGCTTGGATGGTCTGTAACGCCTGATGGTGCAGATTATGATCATGGCTCGGTCTCGAGTGATGTTTTGAGTGCCAAGGTGACGAGCGAAAAAACTTTGTATGGGGTATGGGGCAATGCGGATGCTTGCGTGGCAAATGCAGATTACCGTCGCCTGAAACTGGAATCGGACCATGGGACTGTGGAAATTGGCGAAGTGGATGATGGCTCCGTAAAGATGCATTCTTTTGCGGCCGATTCCACGATGCTTTTGCCGCTAGAATTTGCTCACTCCAAGTGGGTGATTCATGGCGTTCCTCAGGAAGGCTATAAGCTCGATTCCGTTGTAATCGACGGCCGTATTAAGCTTGCCGATGGCGATGTCTTGGCGGATTCCATTACGGGCTATTTGCCGATGAAGGCCTACTTCTCGGAATACAGGGAGCCGGTGGTCAGTCCTAATGGTGTTGTTTCGTTAACTCCTCGTCAGGTGGTGTTGTCTGGGACTAGAAATGGAAATGCAATGCGTCTGCCTATTGAATGGCATGTGGAACAAGGTGCCGTTGCAGAATTGCGTGCGACGCTTCTAGATGCTTTGGGTGTAGAGGTTAAACCGTTGGTGGATAGTGTTGCTGGCAATGGCTCTCTCAACTGGGATGTGTACCCGCTGTTGCCGGGTGTCTATCGTGTCAACGTGAAAATGAAGAGCGGCGGTGTTGATTCAGTATCGTATGTAACGGAGGTGTTTACGGTTTTGCCCGAAATTGCCGTTGCTCCGAATACCTGGCGCATGGTTTCGCTTTCGGATGTAGACGAAAGTGCGATTGTGTGGGACGGCGACCCGGTATTCTATTACTGGGACGAGTCTGCCGAATATGGCGTTGTCTGGAAGTACCAGAGGTATAATGGCGGCGCTGTGAAGGCGCAGCAGGGCATTTGGTACAATTCACAGGAAGGTAGGGCGCTCCCGTTGCGTCGTGATGTGGCAACAGGCAGCAATGTGCAGGGCGCTCCTCAAATCGTTTGGGAAGTGAATGCTGGCTGGAACATGGTGGCAAACCCCTACGGCTGGAGAGTGAAACTGCCCGAGAATATTTTGAATACTTTTGAAATTTGTAAGTGGTCTGCCGGGTCTGGATTTGCTCCGGTGACTGAACTGGAACCTTACGAGGCCGTGTGGCTGCATTCCGATACCAAGACCCCGATTGACTTTGCGGCGGAACCTTTGTTCGATAATCCTGTGAATACTGGCGCTTTGCAGAAGGCCACCTTGGCGAAGGCTACTCGCGAAAAATGGACTTTGCAGGCCGAGCTTCGCGATACACGCGGCCACGGCGATTCCTGGAACGTGCTTGGCGTGGGCGCGGCCGAGGAACGCCTGGAACCGCCTGCAGGCATGGGCGACTTTGTGAATCTGTCGGTGGTCGAAGGCAAGAAGGCTTTGCTCAAGTCTATCAAGAGTGCCGAAGACGACCGACATGAATGGAATTTGGCCTTGAGCGCGACGACCGACCGCGTGGGCTACCTCAAGTTCGAGGGCGTAAAGGCTCTGAACGAGATTGGTCTGAAGGTCTATGTGACGATTGACGGCAAGACGACCGAAATGGGTGCCGGGGACTCCTTGAAGGTGTTGCTTAAGGCCGCTGGCTCTACGGCGACCGTCCAGGTAACCTCGTCTGCAGTCACGACCGTCGCCTCGAAGATCGAAAATCTGCGCTTTGAGCGCGTCCCGGGCGCCCTCCAGGTCGGATTCGACGTGCCCAGCGACTTGGCCGGTGCCGGCTACCGTGTGCAGCTGGTGGACTTTAAGGGCCGGGTTGCCGCCACCTATAGCGGCAAATCGACCGCAGGCCACAACACGCTCGCACTTACAGCCCCGAAACCGGGCCTGTACCTGCTCCGCGTGACCCTCGGCCGCCACCATGCTGTCCGCAAGGTGGCAATTTCCCGCTAATCTTGCCATAAGTGCGGCATTTTTCTAAATTTGGCCGCACTATGACAAAGGCTAAATTCATCAAGTTCATCATCGCGTCGGTGCTCGCCATCGTCGCCCTCTTCTTGCCCTACGAATCCCTCGGATTCGATGCCGCAAGCCCCATGGGAATCCTGAATCCGCTCGAAATTCGCGTCATTGGCGTTTTCGTGATGGCGGCTTTGTTCTGGATTCTGCAACCGTTCCCGATCTGGTCGACCTCGATGCTCGTCATTGTGCTCATGATCGTGACGATGTCCGATTCGTCCCTGACGCCTTTCCGCGTGGACGGCGTGACCATGATCAGCCATAAGTCCATTATGGCAACGTTTGCAAACCCGATTATCATGCTCTTCTTGGGCGGCTTCTTCCTCGCTGCAGCCGCTACCAAGTACAAGATGGACTTGAACCTCGCCCGTGTGCTCCTGAAGCCCTTCGGAAAGAACCCGAAGTTCGTGCTCCTCGGACTCATGCTCATTACGGCCGTGTTCTCCATGTTCATGAGCAACACCGCAACCGCCGCCATGATGCTTGCCATTCTCGCCCCGGTGCTCAAACTCTTCGACGAAGATGACCGCGGTAAAGCAGCCTTTGCCCTCGCTATTCCGCTGGGTGCCAACATCGGTGGTATGGGCACCCCGATCGGTACTCCCCCGAACGCTATCGCCCTTGGTGCCTTGAACGACGCTATTGCCCGTGGCGACCTCGTTGCTAACCCGGTGAGCTTCGGTCAGTGGATGGCCTTCGGTATTCCGTACGTGATTGTTTTGATGGTGATTGCTTGGCTCTTGCTCCTCAAGATTTACCCGATCAAGATGAAGGAAATGGTCCTGAACATTGAAGGTGCCGGCAAGTTCGACACGAGTCCCAAGGCCATTATCGTTTACATTACCTTTGTCGTGTGCGTGCTCCTGTGGGTGACCGGTAAGGGTGTCCACGGTATTAACGACAACGCGATTGCCATGATTCCGATGGCCGTGTTTGCACTCACTGGCGTGATTACCAAGAAAGACCTGAACGCAATGAGCTGGGACGTGCTCTGGCTCGTAGCAGGCGGTTTCGCTCTCGGTGTTGGCCTCAACGCTACTGGCCTTGCCGCTCACTTGATCAAGACGATCCCGTTTGCAAGCTGGTCTCCGCTCGCCCTCATGATCGGTTGCGGTGTCATCTGCTTGTTCATGGCTAACTTCATGAGCCATACTTCTACGGCTACGCTCTTGGTTCCGATTCTTTGCGCCGTGGGCATTGCTTGCCAGGACAACCTCGTTGGCCTCGGTGGCGTGACCGCCCTGCTCGTTTCTGTCGCCTTTGCAAGCTCTCTCGGTATGAGCCTCCCGATTTCTACTCCGCCTAACGCGCTTGCCCATGCTACGGGTTACACTGACACTAACGGTATGGCTAAGACCGGTATCGTGATGGGTATTTCCGGCCTTGCCCTCTCCTGGGTGATGATGATTTTCCTTGCCAAGGTGAACTTCTTCGGAACGCCCGTTCCGAAGGCCGCCGACGCTGCTCCTGCTGCTCCCGCTGCAGTTGAAAAGGTTGAGGCCCCGGCCGCTCCGGTTGCTGAAGCCGTCGCCGACAGCGCTGCCGCCGTCGCTGCTGACAGCACCGCCGCTGTTGCCGTGGATAGCGCAGCTGCTGCTAAGGTGGAAGTTGTCGACTCCACTGCAGCAAAGTAACAGACCGCTCGGCTTTATCGCATAAATGAAAATGTGATATCGCCTCGCTCTCGCAAACGCCCTCGGTTAACACCCGAGGGCTTTTTTGCTCACGGAACAAGATTTGTTTTCTGAAATTCGGGTTCTTAAGGGCAGAGCCCTTAGGCGAAAGGGTAATGGAAGACCCGGTGAGAGACTGGCCGCTAAGCGAACATTAGAGGCCGAAGGCCGAATCCATGTTCGTGTGCGGAGCAGGCTCGAGCAGGGGCTGTAATTAGGGAGAGCCTTCTCCCTTTTAAATTTAAAGAGATGAATAAAAAAGTCTAGAAAACAAAGAAACCTCGCTAGAAGCGAGGTTCTTTCAGTGGTCGATACAGAACTCGAATCTGTGACCTCTACCATGTCAAGGTAGCGCTCTAACCAACTGAGCTAATCGACCGAGGTGAGACCAATTATAGAAAATATAAATTAGGTTGTCAAGGGGCTATTAGAACTTAGATCTTAGTGATTAGATGTTTTTTTCTAAGTTCTAAGAGCGCAGCGGTCTAAGTTCTGCCAACTTATCTCTCTGAATCGGGTACCCAGTAGCGGAATCGGCCGGTCAAATGGAGCGGTGGAAGGCTGTCGCTGCAACTTCCGGAACGGCAATCCATGAAATACAGGTCCAAATCGGCTGTCCACAGGGAATCCTTGATGATTTCGTCGAACTTGATGGTGCTGCTGTCGACGATAAGGGGGGCCTCTGTCGCGAAATTGGCGCGGAACCATGAAACGGTCTGCATTCTGCCGTTCAAGCTTGCTCGGCCCACCGGAGTGAGATCTTTGCCGGTCTGGGGGCTGTTGACCATGAGCGAAAGCTGGTCGCCTTCCTTGCTTTCTTCGATTCGTGTGCAAAAGTAAAAGTAGTGATGGCTGTTGTTTACGTAAAACGGGGGCTCTACGTCGTTTTTGTCGAGCTCGATGGTGTAAGGGCCGTCGCCGTTGAGCGTGTACTTGAGGTAGCCGCCGCCTTTGACTTCCCAGCTGTTGTTGATGTCGCCGCATGCAGCGAGCGCAAGCGCGATTGTACCTAGGGCCAAACCTGCTTTTTTGTGGAAAGTCAAATTCATGCCCCTAAAGTAGAAATTATCTTTGGTTTGAACGTATTATGAGTGAAAATAAAATCCATAGGCTCGATGCCGAAACTCCTTTGGGGGTAATCCACCTGGCTGGGTTTGCCCAAAAGCCGGATCACCGTTCGGTGATTTTTGGCCTTCTGTCGGAGTATTCGGGCTGCCCCGTGAGTGCGGCCGACCTGTGTGAGTCCAAGGTGAATCCTCGCCCCGAGTTCCCGAAGCTAGACTTTGATGTGAACTGGACGCATTCCCAGGGCTACTGCGTGTGTGCCTATGGTGAGCGCGGCTCCCGTGGTCGCTTGAAGATTGGGGTGGATTTGGAGAAATTTTCGCCGAAACGCCTGCACCTGGCCGAACGGTTCTTTAGCAAAGAGGAATCTACGTGGCTTGCGGGCCTCGATGAAGCGTGCGCCATGCAGGAATTCTTTAAGCTCTGGTGCCGCAAGGAGGCGTTTTACAAGTGTGTGGGCGGTGAATTCTTTGAAGGCACCCTTAGGCGTGATATGCAAAAAAATCCGGTGCTTGTGGAGCGGCCGGATTCTGTTGAACCTGTAGCGGTTCATTTTGTGGACTTGGAAGCGGCTGCAGTCGGGGCCCCGATGCGCGCCGCATTCTGCGTCGCAGTCTCTCGTCTGTAGCCGCTTAGCGGCGTCCTTTCGTCTCTCGTCTAATTCGGCAAGTCCTGCTCGCCCTGGGCAATCGGGGCGTCGGGAGCCTGACCGCCCTGCTGCGGTGCTTCGAGTGCATACAGCGGCAAGCTGACCAATTCTTCGCCGTCGACCAGCAAGCGGATGATGTACTTGTCTGGGCGCTTGATCTGGAAACGCTGCAAGTTCAGGACCATGTTCACCGCGGCGGTGTCAAAGCCCTGGGCCACAGGTTCCAGCGGAATCTTGGACTGCATGGGCGGCACGATTGGCTTGCCGCAAACGTCTTCGAATACAAGAGTCAAGTCGTGCAGGCCCGCTTCGCTGCGCATGTAACGGATTCTAAAAGCCGTAGAGCACTGCGGAATCACCAGCGGAAAGTTTGCATATATACGGTCGAAAGCTCCAAGGATATTCAAGCGTCCGCCAGCGCCGTTGGCGGTTGCAGCATCACAAATAGAGGCAATTTCAATATTCATTATTTAATCTCCCAGTTGTCGGCCACGTACTTCATGACGAGCGGGCCGTTGTTGCGGCTTGCCCCGCCCACGTTTTCGCGGGCGAGCATGGATAAGTAAACTTTGCCGGAACCATCGATGTCGAGCATCGGACCCCAGCCGCGCAGGAAGTATCCCTTGCTTTTGTAGAAGACCGTGTTGAAGTAGGGCAGTTGGTTTTCGCCGTGCAGGTGCCACTTGTTGTTTTCGTACCTGTAGACATGCACCTGCGAGTAGGCTGCCTTGCCGTTGTCGTCGACGGCGGCGTAGATGATTCCGTTATGGATGACTAAACTCATGTGGTAGGCGATGATGCCTTCGGAAATCGGGGAACTTGCGAACTTGGAGTTCTGCTTGATCCAGGAGATTTCGCCCTCCTTAATCGTTCCCTTACCCATGCGCGGACCGTAGGTGTTTACGTCGCGACTCAGGAAGCCCATGTAGATGGTGGATCCGTCGCAAACGAGCTTGGGCTGGCTTGCATCCGCTGCGCTGAAACCGTTCCATTTGATCAGCGAGTAGTCGGTCTTGTATAGTCCGTAGTAGGCGGTGTAACCGGTCGTAATGCCCATCACGATCAGCTTGCCGTTGCCATCGTAGGTGGCTTCGACTTCGCGGTAGTTCTGGTTGCCGTCGAATGTGCCGAACTTTGTGTTCTTGCTCCAGGTGCTGCCATTGAAGTCGTACAGGTAGATCTTCTGGTCATCGCTGTTCAGCAGCACGACATGCGGGGACGATTCGGACTCCTTGCTCACGATTTTTGCGGCGAGCGCCTTGGTGAATGCTGAGCCGACGGTCGAAAGAGCCGACGTTCCGCCTGTCGACTTGTAGACGGAGAGTTTCTTGCTGCTTTCCAGAGCGCCGACGTAGAAGTTTCCTCCATGGGCGTTTACGTAGATCTGTGAAATGGAATCGGTTAGCGAAACCGTTCCGAGCGATTTCCATACGCTTCCGTCAAAGCGTGCCGCCGCAAGGACGTTCTTGCTTTCAAGATAAGCAACGACAGGCTTGTTGTTTACAAGGGCCATTGCCGGTGCCGTATTGACGCTCGTCTGAGCGAAGACGGTGTCCTTGCCCTGGTTCTGCCATGCCTTGCGGAAGTACACCTTGCGGCTGACTTCTTCGGCGCGGTGCCTGTTGTAGAAGGAATGCGTCGGGGCTGTAGACGTGCTGTCGCGATAGTCCAGAGTAATGGTCATGGAGCCTTCGGTCGTTTTACGGATGAAGGCCGTGTTGAATTCGGCGATGCTTGTATCAAGGGTACCGTCTTTCTTGCCCTGATAGAAGTTGCCGTCGACATTGCTGAATTTCCACCAGTAATCCTGCATGCTTTCGTTACCGAGGTCTCCCATGATGGATTTCTTCGCGTTCCATTCCGGCGTGTAGAAGTAGATGGCTTCATCATCGACCGCTTCGTCGCCACTCCATAGGTAAACGGTGTCCGCTGCCGAAATCACGCCTACCGGATGGTGTTTCATCAAGAGGACTGCGGTCGTATCGCTGAAGGTTGCCTTGGTGCTGGTTTCCTGAGCGGACACAATACAATTCATGTCTTTACCCTTTTCGGAGTAAGTCGAATCCTTGCTGATCCGGAACGATTTGCCGTTGGCGGCGTAGTCGTATTTGCTGACCTTGGATTCCAAAGTCTTGCCGGTGGCCTTGTCCTTACATTCCCAGGTGAACCAGTCAATGCCTTGCCATACGTCGTTTACGGTGGCGTCGAGAGTGAATCCGTCGCCTTCGTTAATATAGATGAGTTCTTCCTTGACGCGAATCAGCGGAATGTCCGTGGAGAAGGTAATCTTCATGGTGTCGGAAACCATGTTGCCGTCGTTGTCGGTGGCGCGGGCAACGCAGTAGAACTGCGTTTCGGCGGCAGGCGCTTTCCAGACGGTGTCAAAGTCGCTGACGGTTCTCCACTTGCCTGCAATCTGTTCGGGCGTGCCGCAGCTCCATTCGCGCTTGGCAATGCTGCCCGGGTCCGAAGGCAGGTTGTTGTTGTCGTAGGCGTCGGCGTTCAAGGTGATATTGTAGCCTTCGCGAACGGTCAAGTTCTTCTTGGTCACTTCGATGCTCGGCGGTGCAAGGACGATATCGATTTCGACAGTGTCCTTGGCAATGTTGCCGTCGTCATCGGTGACGCGGGCAATGCACTTGTAGCCGTTCTGGGCGGTAGAAGGCATGGTCATGGTCGTGCGCGGCGTCGTGGACGACGAATAGGTAAAGCCGATGTTTTCGGCCGAGGCGGAACCGCAGCCCCATTCGTACTTGGCGATGCTGCCCAAGGAATCTTGGGCGTGCGCGTTCAGTTCGACGACGTCCTTGATGGTGACCTTGTTGTGGTTGACGTAGGCTGTGACAGACGGCATGCCGACAATGACCTTGTAAATTGCCGTGTCGCGGGCGGTGTTGCCGTCATCATCGGTGACCTGAACCACGCAGTAGTAGGCATCCGTTGCAGTCTGCGGCATGCGCACGGTGAACTGGGACGAGGTCGATTCTTCCCACGTCGGGTTCTTGAGTTCGTTCAAGTTTTCGCTACAGGCGTTTTCGTACTTGGCAATGTAACCGAGCTTGTCGGTAGCGTTTGCCTTAATAGTCTGGTTGCTGTTGATCTTGACCGTGTCTCTCTTGGTGTTCAGGCGCACGGTGGGCGGGTCGAGCAAAGTCTTGAAGGTGAGTGTGTCGAAGCCTTGTTCGCCGTCGTCGTCGGTTGCCCTAAAGATGCAGCGGTGGTTATTGACTTCGGCGCCCGGAAGTGTCAACTGGAGGGCGATATCGCTGACCGATGCTGCGGGCGGGTCAATGTCTTTCTTGTAGTCGTAGCTGACCATTCCGTTGCTGCAGCCCCATTCAATCTTGTTGATGGTGCCGAACTTGTCGCTTGCAGACGCCTTTACGGTGACAACGCTGTTGATCTTGTATTCGTTCGTCTTGCTGTCGGTAGTGACATCAATCGTTGGCGGGTCGCTTATCACGATTACCTTGGTAGAGGCTGTACCGGATTTGTTGTCCTGGTCTGTAACGGTTACGGTAACCGTGTATGTGCCTACAGCCTTGTAAGCCAGGTTTGCCTCCTTGGTATCGTCTGCAGGGCAGCTGTAACCGGTAGCTAGCTTATCGCTGTTGGAACAGTTCCACTTGATAACCATGCTTGTGCTGGCCTTGCCCGGATAGGTTTTAATCTTGAATGCGATTGGGTCGTTAAGGCTTACGGTATCGTCGAAAGCGGGCTCCGCAAAGATGATTGTGGGGTCGTCTCCGCGGATACCGAACTTGACCTGGGCCTTTACGTTTGCTCCGTTTTCGGTGTAAGATACCGTCATCAGGTATTCGCTGCCTGCGACAGCTAAATCCTTGAGCTGGTCGTAAGTGTATGTGATTGTGGCCTTCCCGTCTTCGTCGACATCGCCTGTTTTCTTGGTGTCGTTCAAGTCCCAGGACCATTCAACTTTCTTGGGAACAGGAACCGCTTCGCTGATGGTCGCCGTAAATACGAGCGATTCGCCTTCGCCAATACGAGCGTTCTTGTCTCCGTTGACATTGAGAGCAATCTTAGTCGCCATGATAGTAATAGTCTGTTCCAACTTTTCGACATTGCCGGCTTTATCCTTGGCGTTGTAAACGAGTTTGTGGTCGCCGTCGAGCAGGTTTTTCAGGTCCAGGGCGCAGTTGAAAACGGCGCTGTCTTCGCTGACACTGCATGTCAAGGACTTTGCCTCGCCGTCAATGCTTGCACTGACCGATTCGATGCCTGCACCCAAGTCGCGGACGTAGATGGTCTGATTGTAGTTGCGGGTCCTGAGCGTGTCGATGTTCTTTACGAGCAGGACAGGCTTGACGGAATCTTTCAATTCGATTTCGTCCATGCGTAGCAGGCTGCCCGATTCGATAAAGAGATCCTTGACCGTTGCGCTCTGGTATTCCTTGAGCGAATCGGAAGTAATGGTTGCGGTGTAGTTGCCGGCATCGGCCTTGACGGTGTAGTTACCCTTGCTGTCGGTGTAAGCGTCGAAGGTCTTGTTGCCGTTGTTGAATTCCACGTGAATGCCGGAATGAACCGTACGGCCCTGGTATTTGACGACACCGGTGAACGAACCTTGTGTCGAGCTCAAGTCGCCGATATAGAAGTTCCACGGACGGCTTGTCTCTTCGCCAGTAGAAATACGGGTGAGTCTTACGATGTCGTAACCGTCGGTGGCGTACATGTCCCAGTAAATGCGGCCCGTCATGGTCTTGCCGGGGTCGCTAATCAGGGTGATGTTGTTCTTGCCGTTGGCGTCGATCGGTTCAAAGATGTTCGAGGTGAATGCCTTTGCGATCAAGTCCTCGTCGGTAAATGCCTTTTGCGGAGGCTGTCCGTTCTTGGAAACCTGGGCGTAAATAAAGTACTGCAGGTCTTGCGGGTTGTCGTCGTCTTCGCCTTCGTAGTAGAAGTAGAATCGATCGTTAATGTTGTGGCGTGCGCCGTCTTGCGGATAAATGACCTTGAGCCTTGGGATGCGGTTGAAGTGCAAGTTCACGCTGTCCTTGGTTTCGTTGCCATCGTCGTCTTTTACGATTACATAAATTTTCTGGTTGCCGAGCGAATCCATCTTGGCGTCTTTGTTCTTGATGGTCAGGTAGAGCGAGTCGTTGTCTTCGTATCTCTTGTACTTGACGGTCTTGGCGGATTCCTTTTTGCCGCTTGCGTCCAGGTCGATCATGACGTCGACAATCGTTCCGAAGGAATCGGTTGCGAGAATCGGGAAGGTGATGTCGCCGTCGTGCTTGGTCCAGAGGGTGTCCTTGGGGAGGACCAGGATCGGCTTGGTGTCGATGACGCGAATCCAAGACTTGCGGGTGGCGGTACCGGCGGTATCGGTTGCGTTGTTGCCGTCAAAGGCGACGAACTTGGGTTCGTAGAGACCCGGTTTTGCGTAAGCCCATGCTTGCGGTTTGGCGTTGTCACCAATAATAATGGTGTCCTTGCCGTTCTTTTTGGTAAGCGTCCACTGGAACCTGTATATCTTGTCCACGTTGTAGGGCAAGAGACCGATCAGGTACACGGAGTCGTTCACGGTCACGGTCAGGGTGTCCGGAATGGTGTCCGCTTCGCTTGCGGCGACGTTTGCCATGGAGTCGGCGAATGCCTGCGCATCTTCGATCGGCTTGTCGAAGGCGAATACGCGAGAGTGGTTATTCTTCAGATTTACGTTTTCCTTGACGGACGACTCCCTAGAACATCCGAAAAGGGCTAGCGTAGCGCTAAGGCCGAGGGTGAACAATAAAAAATGGGGTACACGCATAGCACATCCTCAATTAAATACTAAACAATTTTTACACTTTAAATCTATCTTTTTTATTTGAAAAGCGTGAGTGAAAATTTACACTGATGGAGCAAGTTTATGGAAGAAATCCCCCTTTGGTACAGCCTGGCCGTATTTTTTGTGCTGGGCGCCTGCGTTGGCAGTTTTTATAACGTAATTGTGTACCGCATGCCCCGCGGAATTTCGCTGATTAACCCGCCTTCGCACTGCCCGCTTTGCAAGAAGCATATTCCGCTGTATTACAACTTGCCTATTGTTGGTTGGATTATTCTAAGAGGGAAAAGTGCCTGCTGCAAGCAGCCTATTAGCGTTATTTACCCGATTGGGGAATCCCTGTGCGGTCTTCTGGGGGCGCTAGCCCTTTATGCGGCTACCGGTTTTACTACGGATTTTACCGCCCCGGTGCAAAGCCTCGAAGTGTGGGCCGATGCCTTGGCGCTTTTCTGGCTCTTGCTTGGCATTTACCCGGTCAGCGCTGTTGATTTTAAGTACAAATTAATTCCTGATTCCATTTCGGTGGGTGGCATTGTCGCAGGCCTTGTGATTTCTTTTATTCCGGGCGGCATGACTCCGGTTGAAAGTATTGTGGGCGCTGTTGCCGCGGGCGGTGGACTTTACCTGCTCGGCTGGGTGGCGACCAAGGTGCTGAACAAGGCTGCCATGGGCTTTGGCGATGTCAAGTTGCTGGCCGGTTTTGGCGCGATTATGGGTGTGACCCGCGCGGTCGAAGTCTTGGTGATCGCTTCGATTCTTGGCATTCTCATTATGGTGCCGTATGCAAAGGTTGCTGAACGCAGGGCCGCTAAAAAGGCTGCTCAAAACAAGGCTTCGCAAAACAATGACGATGCCGAAGATGAAGGCGCCGGCCAGATTCCCTTTGGCCCGTTCCTTGCGGTGGCCGCCCCTTTCATGTACCTCTGGGGTGACGCCCTCAAGGAACTTTACTTGAAGCTCGTTGTCGGCGAGTAATCTATTTCTGCATTTCGTAGAAGGCGTAGAGCCAAGCCTTGAGGCGGGTCCAGTTCTTGTCGCTCTTGTACTTGATGAAATCGCCGAAAGAGTAGAGCATTACGTCTTGCGCTGGTGCGCTGCCGGTGTAGATTTCTTCGAGTTTGAAGAATTCCGTTGAAAGCTTGAGGTCGGTGTCGCGAACGGTTTCGCCGTCTATGGCAATCGTCAGGTGCTTTTTGTGAATGACGAATGAATAGTGGTGGCGTTTGCCGTCAATGACGCTTGCCTTGCCGTATTCGATAGAGTCGGTCGATACCGTGTCGATGCCGTTGTAGATTCGAGTGCAGAGCGCGGTGGAATCCTTTTCACAGCGGCGGATTTCAAAGCCCAGGCTGTCTGTGCCCGAGTAGAACAGACGACCGTCTTTTTCAAGACTATCCAGTTCGAACCAGAACGAAAGTGCGAAGCTGCTGTCGGTAAATATATTTCGAGTCGTAAGGAGAGTGTCCGTCAAGGGGGCGGAAATGAATTCACGAATGCGGTTGTAAGCGGTGTAGTCCTTGTATTTCCCGCTTACAAACGATAACGTTGCGGTCGAATCGATCTTGGGGACTACAATCCAGTATAGGGTTGTATCTTCGGATAGAATTTTTCCCTTCGAAGAAGTGTGGATGACGTTACCGAGCTGGTCCAAGAAGAACTTGCTGGTGTATCGGCTATCGTAGCGGTAGTCGTTGTCGGAAATCTTGATCGGGACAATCAGCGAATCTAGTACGGCGCCGCCAATTGTGTCGTACATGTCCGATTCCGGGAGCTTGAAGTTGAACTCGAGTAATTTCTTTTCTACGATTGCGGTTTCGCTTGCGTACAGGGTGTCGCCGGCGCTGAAGTTCCATTCGACGCCCAGCGTGCGGAGGTCCTTGCCACTTTGGATTTCTATTTGTTTGACGTAATCGTCGTTGCCGAAAAGCGGAATGTTTTCGACAATGGCGTAGCCGCGCTTGATGTCGTCCTCGGAAATTTTCTTGCAAGTGAGGGTTCCCGTAATGCAGAGAATAGAACCTTCAGAGAAAACTTCTTGCGCTTCATTGCCGTCGTCTGTCTTGACAATCTCGGTGTAAGAGGTTGAAATTTTCAGGGTGGCAGGTTCCTGCACGCGGACGTATACCGTGTCCACATCGTTCCGCTTCAAGACATCGACGCCGTAGAGCGTGTCTTTTTCGCCGTTTAGTCCTGTTGCGGTCGCAACGACGCTGTAAGCGCCCGTTATGTCTTCGAATACGGCGTAGTCCCCGTATTTGACGGTGGCGGAATCCAACAATTTTGTCTTGCCGTCTTCGATTTTGGTCAGTGCGAAATTGACCTTGGCCGATTGTTTGGGGTTGTATTCGTCGACGTAGGAGTGGAGGGTAAAAGCCACGGTGTGCCCGGATTCTGTCTCGGTGAGTACGCCTGCGGTAGAGGTCCCGTTGTCTTCGGGCATTGCGCATGCGCTGAAAAGTGTCGCCATGGAGAAGGCGAGCGTTGCAAATTTTGTCATTTCTCGTCTTGTCATGGTTTACTCCAAATTTGAGAACAGGTGAATATTCATTTGGTACACGCCGTCGGCTTGTTCCTTGTCTTCGCCAATAATGCGCCTTGCCTTCGCCTTGAATTCCTGTAGCTCGGCTTCGAGTTTCTTGTATGCCTCGCTCGAAATACTGAAGGTGAGCGTGCTCATGACGGTCGGCTGCTTGGGCGGCGTCATCAGGGCCTGTTTCGAAAGTTCGAAGCACTGCAGCTGGTATTGTTTGATCAGTTCGGCGTTGTTGTAGGGGCCGCTGCTGATACTTTCTTTGGTGGGCTTCCAGAAGCCGTTTTCGTTCTTGCGTGCAAGTCCGAGGCGCTCCAGGAGTGCAAGCGAGTCCTTGAGCTTTCCGAGCGGAACCTTGGGGAATATACGCTTTTGCACCGGAGTCATGTCGTCGTCCACGTCCATGGCGTCGAGGATTGCGAAAAGGGCGCTGTTGTACCAGTGGCTGTAGTAGTCGTAGGCGTCTTCGTTTAAAATGTGTTGCGGATTCGGGTGCAGCTTCAAGAGCTCCTGCATCGCGGCGTTACGAATAGATTCGTTTTTGGCCTGGTCCAGTTCGACCAGGGTTTCGAAGTATTTGGCTTCTTTTTTGTCGAGTTCCAGGATTTCAATAAATTTTTGCACCATGCGGGGGCTAACCTTTTTGCCCCTGACAACATCTGCAAAGTAACTGCGGCTTTTTTCGAGGCCGAGCAGGTTGCAAATTTCAGTACGGGTAAAACTGGGTTCCTCTTTGGCACGGGCAACCTGGTATTCTTCCAAGAACTTGCGGAAGTGAGTAAACTGGTATATGTCTAAAAAACGATTCACAGTCTTAATATAGATTTTTTATGCGGATATTGTATAATTTTTTTTGAAATTTTTGAGAACATGTTACGCAGGTCACAAAATGGCGGGAAACGGCTAAGAAATGGGAATTTTTACACCGAATTCGTCAAAATGAGCTGTTTTTAAGCTTTTATTACACGATGCTAACACATTTTTACTACAACAAGTTGGAATATTTCGGAAAAAAGGGGTTATTTTATAGATGAGGATTTTGGGAAATGAAAAAGGTGTTATTTGTATACATGATGGCGGCGGTATGCACTCTGGTTTCGCAAGTGAGTGCGCGTCCGGCTGCTCCGGGTTTCCAGACTGTTTCCAACAAAGACGGTAGCTCCGTTTCGATTCGTCATTTCGGTGATGAACATTACTTCTTTACAGAAACTTCTGACGGTTTCCTTGTAGCGGGTGATGGCAACGGTAGTTACGTGTATGTGGGTGAAGACGGCACTCCGAGCAAGTTTATTGCAAAGAATCCGGTGGATCGCACCGCTGAAGAAAAATCCTTTTTGAACGGTTTAAATCAGGAGGCGGTTCATCAAAAGCACCAAGAACTGAATGGTGACCGATTTCCCGATGAAGAAGGACTGAACAGCGAACAGAAGTTTACCCATACGCCTGTAATGGCGTACAACCAAGATGGCGTATCTGCCTTGATGCTTCGCCGTGCGGTTTCTGAAAAGTGGACGAAGGGAGAGCGCTGGTTCCCGGTACTTCTGATTGGCACGTCCGATAAAAATCATGGCGATTCGGCTGCGTTCTATGATTTCTTGAACAAGCCGGGCTACAACGTCAACAACAATATCGGAAGCTTGCGTGACTACTTCTTGTATGTGTCCGACAGCATGTTCTCGCCGCATTTCGACGTGTACCCGATCAAGCTCAACAAGGCGTTGACGGACTATGGCACCGGCGACAATTTTAAGGAAGGCCAGTTTACTGCCGAGGGCCTTACGGAGTTGGCAAAACGTGCCGATTTCCAGGCTAATGCGGCCAAGTATTGTTTCAGCGGAACCAATGTCGATGGCTTTATCTTCTTGTTCCCGGGCATGGAAGAAGATGCCCTTAAGCAGAGCGGTCTGTTCTGGGGACACCAGTTCTGGATGCAGTCGAACGGATCTTCTTCGGGTTGGTTCCCTTCGGCGTATAAAACAGGCGGCTACACTTTTGACAAGTACTTGTTTATCGCCCAGTATGCGGACGGTTCCAGGAATTCGAAAATCAACAAGATGGGTACGTTTGCCCATGAGTTCAGTCATGTGATGGGCTTGAATGACCATTACGGCAAGGACGCAAACAATAACCAGGTCGACGGTCCGAGTGTCTACGACATTATGTCGTTGGGTATGTATAACGGCTCTACGATGAACGAGGGCAATGCACCCATGGGCTATTCCGCCTACGAAAAAGAAATCATGGGCTGGCTGAAGCTGAAAGAACTGGAAGCCGATAAAACATACTCGCTCAAGAAGTTGAGCAAGATGGAGGCGTATTCCGTTACGAACCCGAACCAAAACGACGAATACTTTGTTGTTGAATATCGCCCTGCGGAATCATATGATTCGTATATCAAGAATTCTCTGGGCTGGGGTGCGCGTTCCAGTGCCAATGGCGTGTACGTGTGGTATATTGACTTTGACCAGAAAATTTGCGTGACGAACAATAATGCAAACGGTGACATTAACCACCAGCGAGTGGCGATTGTGGCCGTGCAGGGCGCTAAGGGCTATTACGCCAATTTCACTTACGTAAACAAGAATGGCAAAGCCTCTGTGCCGGGCGTTTACAATATTGTGCTAGACGGTAACGACAGGGCTTGCTTTACCACATCGCAGGGAATGTCGCTTTCGGCTTGCCCCGAAGAATCGAGTTCATCTGTCGCCAGTTCCAGCAGCATTGCTAGTTCTAGCAGTATCGCCAGAAGCTCCAGTAGTATTGCGAGAAGTTCCAGTAGTTTGGCCAGAAGTTCTAGCAGCGTACGCAGCTCTAGCAGTGAACGGAATTCGTCAAGCAGTGTCGCTTCTAGCTCCAGCGTAAAGATTGTGTCTTCGTCTAGCTTCAATATCTGGCAGCGTTCCAGCTCGTCTGCGTTTATGGGTATCGCGGATGCCGGCGCCGTAATGCCGCAGGTGCATTATTCGCTGGAAGGCCGTATGCTCCATGTGCTTGCCGATGTACCGGGCCTTAAGGAAGTGCGCCTGTTCGATATGCAAGGTCACCTGCTCTATTCGGAGAAGTTCTCTGGCAGTGCGCTGGCGCTTGATCTTGCGGGCATGAGCCACGGCGCATTCGTGGTGCGCCTGACGGCGGGGAACTTTACTTCGCAACGCAAGTTGTCTTGCCCTTAAACCCCATTCGGCAACGCGCTTGCCGGTGTGGATTTTTTGTCAAAAAAAAGAATATTTTGGGGATGCCGTGAGCGTCCCCTTTTGATATTATATTTAGGGCAAGGTTGTTTAAATAAGTGCCTCTGGAGTTAGAGGCGCTAAAGGGTTGTTATGAAAAGACGCATCCTCAGGACTGCGGCAATGGCTGCTTCCGTGTCTTTGGTTTCGATGTCGTGGGGCGCTACGCTTCCGACTGCGACCGAAATTTTCAATAAAATGGGCTTCGGCATCAACATCGGTAACACGATGGAAGTGCCGGGCAATCCGACCGGTTGGGGCAACAAGTTCCCGACAGAGGCCTACATCGATTCGGTGAAGGCGGCCGGATTCAGCACGATTCGCATTCCTTGCGCCTGGGATAGCCACGCCAAAGACGGAGTCATTAACGAAAGTTGGATGGATTCCGTGCAGACGGTGGTGGACATGTGCATGCGCGCAGGGTTAGTGACGGTTCTCAACATTCATTGGGATGGCGGCTGGCTCGAAGGGAACTTGAGTGACGACAAGAAGGACGAGGTGAACGCCAAGCAAAAGGCGTACTGGACCCAGATTGCCACACGCTTCAAGAACTACAACGAACGCCTGCTTTTCGCGAGCGCAAACGAGCCTGCTACGACTGACGATAATTACAAGCATGAAACTGAAATCTTGGCAACATACCACCAGACTTTCGTGGACGCCGTGCGTGCCACGGGTGGTAACAACGCAAGCCGTACGCTTGTGATTCAAGGGCCTTCTACGAGTATTGACCGCTCGGTTGAAGTCTATACGGTGGACAAGCTCCCGAAAGACGTGATCGAGAACCGTTTGATGTTTGAGGTTCACTACTACGATCCGTACACCTATACGCTGATGAATGAACCTGCCAACTGGGGCGCCATTGTGGAACCGCAGTATTATTGGGGTACGGGCGACAATCTTGCTACGGGTGACGATATCGTCCATAATTGCGGCTACAATGCCTGGGGCGGTGGCATGGGTGATCCCTGCACCAAGAGCCAAATGGATGCATCGCTTGGCAAGATGAAGAAAAACTACGTGGATAAAGGCGTGCCGGTGATTATCGGTGAATTTGGCGCAAACGACCGCGTAGGCGTGCTTACGGGTAGCAACTATGACAAGCACCGCAAAGGTCGCCTTGAATATTACCAGGCGTTCATGAGTTCCTGCAAGGCGAATCAGGTGGTGCCGATTGCTTGGGATACGGGTCACGAAGGTGAAAACAACATGACCATTATCCGCAGGCAGAGTGAGCCCGATGGCTCCATTTTTGACAAAGATGTGCTAGACATTATGCGGAAAGCGTATGGTCTTGGTGACTACGTGAATACGGGAATTACTCATGACGAAAACTTTGTGGAAGGCGGTGCCGGAACGATTGCCGTGCGGAATGGCGGCGTTACGAGTTCTTTTGGTCGCGTTAATCTCCGCCGCGAAGGAGCGATGCTTTATGCTAGTGGAGCCATCAAGCTGTTCGATATGAATGGCAACATGCTCCGCAGAGGAATTTCCGAGCTTTCGTTGCAGGGCTTGCGCCAAGGCGTCTATATCGCCAAAAGCGGTAATCGTCAGTTGAAAGTGAATCTGCGCTAAGGCTCTTTGTTGCAACGAAAACTCCCCGGCGTTCGTCGGGGAGTTTTTTCGAATCAATAAGGAATAATTTGGAATAAGCTCTGGTTGGCTACTAGAGTCCAGTGTAGCTGAACGATTTATGGCCGAGCTTTTGGCCACAACTACTGACAAATACAGCGGTCAACTTACCGACGCGAATGCCTGCAAGATTTCCGCCTTTTTCGCCAAATTCACGGACGAGGTTACCCTGCAAGTCGAACAAGCGGACTTTGGTGCCCTCGGGTGCGCCTTGTACATGCAAGAAGCCGTTTGATACGAACATGTTCATTGACGGAGCGAGGTGTGCCATCTTCAGGGAGGTCTTCGAAGTGTCCTGTTTGGAAGTATCCTGCACGGTCGTGTCCTGCTTAGAAGTGTCCGGCTTGGGTTCTTCGTACGGGAGCGAAGGCGTTTCCCAGTCAATCCAGTCGGCATAGTTATCAATCTTGAAACCCTTGCCGTTCGTAGGCTTGACGTGGATATCGGTATTGGCGTTCTTGCCGCGCATGAACTTGTCCACGAACGCTGTCACGGAATTGTTCTGGTTCGGCGCTGCCTGGCAATGCTCGTGGCCGCCGGTAAAGTCGAAACCGATACGGTCTTCGATGCCCATGGCCTTCCACACCTCGGTCGCTGCCATGATGGACTTGTAGCCCGATTCGTCGCCAAGCCATTCGTAGGGCGGGTTGCCGAGTGCAATCACTGCGCGCGGGGCGATCATGGCGATGAGTTCGTGATGGTCGTGCGGGAGCTTGTACGGGTCCTGGCGCTGCAAGCTCTGCATGAACCAGCTGTAGTTCGTGTTGTCAATTTTTTCGATGTTCGTGCCGCGGCTCGCGAAGTCTGCGGATGTGCGCCACGAGTTGATGCCGCCGCCACCCGATTCCTGGGCGATGGTGAGCGTCACGCGTTCGTCGAAGGCGCCTGCGAATAGAGCCATCTTGCCTGCATAGGAGCAGCCTGTGACGGCAATTTTGCTCATGTCCAGGTGGTACTGGTCGGCAATTTGCGCAAGACCGTCAATCAGGCGGCTCACACCCCAAGACCATGCGGAATAGTCACCGTTCTGGTTCTTGTTGCCGTAGAACTTGTAGAAACCCACGTTCGTGTCCTTTTGGCCGTTCATGGAGTATTTCGCGACCTGGTCGTGATTGAAGGGTACCTGCACAAAGCCGCTGAACAGGCTAGAGGAAAGCGAACCCGTGCCGCTGTTCATGCCGATGATAATCGGGTGCGGGCCGTTGCCAGAAGGAATGCTGAACTTCGACGTAATCGTCATTGTCTTGCCGCCTTCCTTGACGGTGACCGTGAGGGTGCCGCCGCTGTAAGTGGCGCTCACGTCGGAAGGAATCGGCTTGTCGCCGATTTCGTACTTTTCGATATCGGCCTTGATTTCGTTACGACGCTTGCTCCAGTCGCCATACTTGGTGACTTTGGAACCGTCGTGGAATTCGAATGGGTTGGGGAGTTTTCTATTGCTCTTAAGTTCGCCCGCCTTGGCGCCAAGATCCTTGCCGCGGTTTTCGAGGTCGAAATTGAGCGGTATTTCTGCAAATACCATGGAACATAAACCAAAAAGAAGCGCCGTGTGGAGGCCCTTTTTCATGTTTCACTCCTTTCGCCAAACAGAAACCCAAACCCATTGTGTTAAACAATCATAGTTATAATGGGTACTTTAAATATATGCTTGAATAGCATAGATATGGTGTTCAAATTCTTTTTACTGTGGACAAGTATGTCCACATCTTTCAGTAAAAGGATATTTTTTATGGGATTTCCAAGGTAACCGTAATAAATAAGCTGGTCCGAAAAGACTGATTACGTCGCAACTGAATTGAACTTTAAGAAAAATCCCCAGCCGAGATGGCCGGGGATTTTTTGGAGGTGTGTTGTTGCGAGAGAGTTAGCGCCTTGTGGCCTTGAAAATCCCGAGGGTCCTGTTGCCTTGCGCGACCTTGACTAGGTAGGCGCCTTGACGCAGGGTGATGTGGAGTTCGTTCCCCTGCATGGCGCGGAATTCCGCGATGCGGTGGCCTTGCATGTCGAAGACGCTGATGTCGTGCGCGCCGCCGTCGATGCCCTCGAGACGGAGCTTGCTACCGTTGATTCGCCCGCTGATTGCGTTGTGCGGAGTTATGGATTCGGCGGCGGTGACGCCTTCGGTATCTTCTGTGCTGGAGGATGCGCCTTCTGTTGCGCTGGACGATTCCGGACCGGCGATTTCTGCACTTGACGAGGATTCCGGTTCTTCGGAACTGCTGGATTCCGGCTCCACCTGAATCAAGCCACCATCGGTGATGGGCGTCTTTGCCCGTGTGAGGATGTCGAGCGGGTCGGGCTTGCTGGAATCGAACGCTTCATGATCGTCGCGCAGGTGCTTGGCGAGTTCGGGTACCTTCGCCTTGATTTCTTCGATGTTCGCGCGGGCGAGTTCGTAGGCGCCGTATTCGCAGAAGTGCGTCTTGTCGCTCGCGGTGTACATGTACATTTTTTCCTTGTTGCCACCGAGGGCCTTGCCGAGCGTGATGCTGTGCTGGTTCAGGTCGAGTACGGTGACGCCGAGTTTTTTGCCGATGGCGCGCATACGTTCGGGAAGCCCGCCCACAGCTGTTTTCGGGTCGGTTTCGTTTTGCCGCGCGGTAGATGTCACGAACAGCGGAGTGGCCCCCTTCGCCTTGATTTCGTTTGCGTATTTGGTGAGAGTTGCTTCGTAGTTGTTCACGTCGTTTTGATTCTTCTGGTCGTTATGCGCGAACTGCACGGTCACGAAGTCGCCCTTCTTGACTTCGGCGAGAATCTTTGCGAGGCGCTTCATGCTGTAGAACCCGCTGGCGGTAAGGCCCGATTCGGCGTAGTTCGCGATGGCAAGGCTGGATTTGAAAAATCCCGGGGCCATCTGGCCCCAACCCGCCCAAGGAGCCGTTATTTGGTCGACCACGGTGGAATTCCCGCAGAGCCAGAGTGTGGTCACGTTGTCGTTACGCTTGATTTCGATTCCTGCGACGGCGGGCGCCTTGCCGCTGATGACGAAGGTGAGCTTCTTGTCCCAGGTGCGGTAATCCTTTTCGCGGTCCTTGATGCTCATGGTCACCGAGCCGTCCATGCTTCTTGTTTCCATGCGCCTGAGCGAAACGGTCTGCCTGCTGAACACGCCGCCGGCGAGGGTGATGCGGTCGAGCATGAGCTTGCGGTTTTCGGCCCATACGGTGGTTTCGCTTTCGTTTTCGCCGTCACCGAGAATGAACGTCACTTCGTAATTGCCTTGCGGGAGAGCTACCGAGAAAACCATGTCGCCCTTCGCCGTCAAGAAATCCGTGGTGAGGTCGTCGTCCCACAGGCGGTCTACCGAAGAAACCGTCCCGCTTTCGAAGCCGTAGCCCTGCGAGTCGCTGTACTTGGTGTTGGCCTTGACCTGCGTGTAGCCCGCGGCAACCGGGCCCTCGCCGAAGTCGAACTTGTAGTTTTCGGCGGCTTCGGCCATGGAGAATGCGGCCAGAAGCGCTGCGATAGTCACCATCGTGGCGGTTTTGACAAGGGTGTCGTAGCCCTTGATTTCAGTTTTGTAATCCATAATAACATCCCTTTTACACACGTTTGTGTTTGTACTACAAAATGTACTATAAAATTTTCAAAAAAGCAAGAAAAATTTCAATTTTTTTTTAAATCCGTTAACGGTAAAAAGCCGCCTAGCCCCCCTCTGAGAAAGGGCGCTAGACGGGGAGTTTATGGGGGTTCTATTTCTTAAAGATTCCCTTGGAGATATACTTGCCGTCGATTTTTATGCGCACAAGGTAACTCCCCTTCGGGAGCGGTTCCTGCGAAAGGTCCACGGCGCTCTCGCCCGCGGCGACAAACTTCGCGATGGTCCCCACGATGCGGCCACTCATGTTGTAAATCTCGATTTCGGCGTAGCCGCCGCGGGCAAAATTCTGCACGCCTGTCGCAAGGGCGGTCGTCCCTTCTGCAGAGGAAAGCGTCACACCCGGTACCCCGAAGTAGAAACCGTCCACGTTCGGGCCGCCGTTCTCCGTGGTGGAGGAGAGCTTGAGCGTATTCTCACCCTTCACGATGTTCACGGGAACCTGGACTTCTTGCCAGGTGGTCCAGCTGCCGGTAGAAGGTAGGCTTACGCTGACCGCATCGCCGCCGTTTACGGACAGGTTCATGTCGCGGGCATCGTTCCCGCCGTTTGCAAACACGATGGAGACGGTCGTCTTCGCGTCTTCCTTTGCGGTCACTTTCCAGGTGGCAAAGCTCGCCGCATCGTTGTCGAAGTTGTAGTAGCCCTTCTCTTTCCAGCCTTCGTTCGTGTCTTCGAAGGTGCCTTTACCTTCTGCCGGGGCGGATGCATCTACAAACGATTCCTTTGTCATGTCGTGCTTGATTTCGGGAATGACGGGGTCGACAATCACCGGGTCAATAACCACAGGGGTAGTACCGTCACCTGCGAGATAAATGGAAGGCTGCTTCAGGTTCTTTACCGCGTCGGGCAGATAGTAGCCCAGGTGCGGCGGCTGGTTGTAGGCCACGTTCTGCCAGGCAATGCTCACGCGGTAATGCGGGTCATGCATCAGGGTGTACACGCGGTAATCCGTCGTGACCGGAGTGCCGAAAATCGTAATCATGGAGGCGTCGCTGCCCGAACGCAGGATAAGTTCTTCGCGCCAGTCGCCGAACAAATCGGCCACGAGGCTCGGGTTCTTCTTTGTTCCGTTGTTCGTAGTGGACTTGTTCACGTTGCCGTAGGTAAAGTAGCGGTTCGCCTTCTTGTCCTTGGTGCTCCACTTGTCTATTGCGCCGTCAAGCAGTTCGTCTTGCAGGTCTCCGTCAAAATAGATGCGGAAGTTCACCGAGGGCTTGCTGCCCGAAATCTTCTGGCCCTTCACGTTCTTCACGCCGTCGCCCGC
Organism: Fibrobacter sp. UWB1; assembly: GCF_002210325.1. Lineage (NCBI taxonomy): Bacteria > Pseudomonadati > Fibrobacterota > Fibrobacteria > Fibrobacterales > Fibrobacteraceae > Fibrobacter > Fibrobacter sp. UWB1. Next base: position 67,556 of record NZ_MWQL01000011.1, on the reverse strand, counting down.
GCTGCTCCACATCTCGAATCCGCGGTGGTCCGCGTCAATGTCTGCGGCGAGGCCTCGGCCGTTGTCGACGCCCGGGTTCGGCTGCTTGGTGCCCCAGATGATCTTGCCGTCGGGGCCGCGGAAGTCGTCGGTATAGGCGGCGGACTTTTCTTCGTGAACGTCCCACGATTCAAGGCCCGGACGGTCGGGGTCCATGTCAGAGAGGTGGAGTGCATCGCCGTGTCCGAGCCCTGTGCGGTAAAGGAGCGTGCCGTCGGACTTGAGCGCCGCAGAACCGAACACGATTTCGTCCTTGCCGTCGCCGTTGATGTCGCCTACGGAAACGTTGTGGTTGCCTTCGCCAAAGATGCCCTGGCCCCTCGTTTCGGACTTGTGGTACCAGCGCTGCTTGAGCTGCTTGCCGTCGAAGTCGTAGGCGACCGCGTAGGCGTAGGTGTAGTAGCCGCGCATCATCACGAGGCTCGGGTGTACACCGTCGAGGTAGGCGATGGCCGCGAGCATGCGTTCGCTGCGGTTGCCGTAGTTGTCGCCCCAGTTCTTGGTGACATTACGGCCCGGCACGTAGTCGATGGTCGTGATGGCTGCACCCGTCTTGCCGTTGAACACGGTCAGGAACTCGTTCCCGCTCATGATGGTGCCGGTCTTTGTGCGGTAATCCTTGCTCTTGTCGCCGATGGCCTTGCCTGTACCGTCAATGGTGCCGTCGCTTGTCTTCATGGCAACTTCGGCGATGCCGTCACCGTCTAGGTCGTAGACCATGAACTGCGTGTAATGGGCGCCCGCGCGGATGTTCTTGCCCAGGTCAATGCGCCACAGCTTTTTGCCGTTCATCTTGTAGCCGTCAATATACACGTTGCCCGTGTAGCCGCTCTGCGAGTTGTCCTTCTGGTTGCTCGGGTCCCACTTTACGACAAGCTCGAGTTCCCCGTCGCCGTCCAGGTCGCCCACGCTCATGTCGTTCGAGGTGTAGCTGCAGCTGGAACCGTCGGGCATCTTGAGGTCGCCCGGGCGGTCAAGCTTGAGAGTCGCATACGGGATGTTCTTACCATCGGAATTGGCTGACTTGTCGAACACAAACGAGAGTCCGGACTGCGCACCTTCCTTGCCACCCACGACTGCGGCGACCGTATACTTGGAGGTCGCCTTGCCCGAAGCGTCGAGGTAGTTTGTCGCGCCGTTCCCTGCGATGGTCGCAATTTTTGTCCCGTCACGGTAAAGATTGAACTCGGTATTCGGGGCGTCGCTCCCGAGCAGGCGCCAGCTGACCAGTATGCCTTTCCCGACGTTAGAAGCCACGAGACCGCGGCTCAGGTTTTCCATCTGACGCGGGGCCGCGAAAGACGGGATGGCGAGTCCAAAGGACAACGCTACACACGCCGCAAGCGGCGTTTTCTTTCCACAATACACCATATTTTCCTCCCCAAAAGGGTCGAAGTTATACCAAACAGGTACTTATCGTACCGATTTTTAATATAATCTAAATTTTATTAAAAGTCTACATTTTCTCAATAATTTACCTTAATTTACAAAGATTGTTAGTTGTTTGTTGTTGTAAAATGTCTACATTTTTTGGAAAAATTGCTGAAAAAAGTTCCGTTTTCGCCGTTTTTTGCGCCTGTTTCGAATGTCAACACCCCGAGGCGGGGCTTGAACGCGTCCCGTACCGGGAAAATTTTTAACTTTTACTATACTATGTACTACATTTTTATGTATATTTAATATCATGAATACCTTCGTAAACATTTTCGAGTTTACCAAGTTCCGCAAGTTCCTGGCGGAATACCAGGAGCGCCGTCAGGCGGCGGAGCCTTCGTTTTCGCGTACCGAGTTCTGCAACTTGCTGGGACTCCCCAATACCCGCAGCTATTTCAATGACGTGGTGCAGGGCAAACGCGTGACCGACAACATGCGCGAGCGTTTTATAAACGTCATCGGGCTCAAGGGGAACGAGGCGAGGTATTTCGAGGCGATGGTCGATTTTGATCAGGGGAAGACTGCTCAGGTACGCGAGGCGGCGTTCGATGCCATGATGCGCCTGAACAAGAACCCGCAGGCGATTGTGGACCCGGACAGCTACGAGTTCTTTGGCAACTGGTACAACAGCACGGTCTATGCGATTCTCGAGGTGATGGATGTGGGCGACGACGTGTCGGAACTCGCGGCGAAGATTTTCCCGCCCGTATCCGAGAAGCGCCTGAAGGCGAGTCTTGAACTTATGAAAAAGATGTCGCTCGTGCGCAAGGACGAACGCGGATTCTGGAAGCCGACGAAGGATAGCCTTGCCACGGTGCAGCAGAGCAAGAGCCAGATGGTGCTCCAGTTCCAGAAGCAGTGCCTGGAACTCTCGAAGCAGGCGCTGGAGTCCGAAGGGAGCGAGTCCCGCGACATGACCACGTTCACGTTCGCGGTGTCGAAATCCGCGCAGGCGAAGGTCGAAAAGGCTGCCGAAAAATTCAAGGCGCAGGTGCGCCAGATCGTGATGGCCGACAACGAGACTCCAACCGTCGTGGAGCATGTGAACCTGCACGTGTTCAGCAACATCCGCGAAAACAATAAACCGTCCGGAACGGGCGAGGCGTAGGGAGGTGTTTATGGGATGCTTTAGGAATATCTTTGATGCGGAGCGTCTTGCGTTCGCTTTTGTCGCGGTGTGCGTGCTCGCCTTCTTTGCGGGCTGCAGCAATACGTCTTCTACGGATTCCGCAGGAATCCTCATCGAGACGAATACGGGCAACAAGGGGCTTGCGCGGATTCTTGTTTCTGCCGAGAATCTGGATGTTGTCGCGGGCGATACTGTCGTGGTGTTCAAGGCGAGTGCCGATACCGTGGGTGACACTTTGTATGTAGATACGGTGGACTACAGGCATGTGGCGACCTCGATTGAGTGTGCGTCGGGCGTGATGTCGCTCGATAGCCTGCCCGTGGGCGATTACGAATCCGTTTCGGTGCACCCTCTGGAGGGTAACGTGCGTACGGTGGCTGTTTCCTGGAACGTCGAGGAAAATTCCACGAATATCGACCGTGCGCTGGATGCGGAATTCAAGGGCGCTGTCGCGCTTGTGCTTCCCGAGGGGTTCGAAGATTTGGCCAGTTCGGACGAGGTGTTCGAAAGCATGCCCTTCGCGGTCCGGCTCCCGGAAGTAAAGAACCCCTGCCTGTTGGATGCTGACGGCAACATGGTGCGCCTCAGTCGTGCCGAACTTGCGGACGCCCCTACGGCAAGGGCTTCTGATTCCGCTGTTTATTGGGGCGTGCTGCCGCAGGTTGCCTTCGATGAGAACAATGCCGTGTCTCTCGACGTGGTGGAATCGTGCCAGTCCAGCGACCGCATTGACTTGGCTCTGGCCCGCTATGTGGAGCATTTTGATTCGGTTGTGCCGTCCGAAGCGGCGCTCGCTACCGGCAACGAGCTTGCGTCTGTGCTCGGCAATTCCCGCTGGGTGGATTCTACCGACAACTGGTTTTACATTCCCGATTTCAAGCCCTTCTCCGAAGACGGCTACTACATGGGACTCTCCATCTGGTTCAATATTGATTCTATGCAGGTGGACGAGTACGCACAAATTATTTCGGCCAAGAAAGACAGCGTGGGTTTCACCCTGCAGAAGCGCGGAACATCGGGTGCGGTGAACCTCAGGCTCGATACGCGCACGGGTGTCTACAACACGGTCGTGGGGCGTGCGAACGGGGTGCTCGACGGAACCTGGCATAACTACTCGTTCAAGATTCATGGCGATAGCGTGACCACGTTCATCGACGGAACGCTGCTGGAATCCAGGCAGTTCGATTCGGGCGAGGGCTTTGCGGCTGCATTCAACCCCTCAATCGGCTACGGCGGGCTTCGCGGCGGTATTGACGAGGTGTTCTTCTTCGACGGTACGCAGTCCAACAACTGGATGCGGCTCTTCTACGCCCTGCAATATGCGGTTATAAAGGAATAAACGGGTGCTTAAGGCGCCCTTCGGGGTGTATTTTTGCAAAATGTGGACTTTTTTTAATTAAATTATTGTAAAAATTACATCGTTTAGTTTGAAATTGCGTAAAAACTATTGACTTTTAATAAAAACGAGCGTATATTTAAAGTAGCAAACCTTATAGTAAAAAGGGAGATAAAATGTTTGGTGTGATGGGATTGAATTCTCGCGGAGTGGTGTCCGCGGCAATTTTCACGCTCGCCTTGGCGGGCCAAGGTGCGTTCGCTCAGTCGTGGTATGCAACTGACGTGCGCCAAGGGGGCCATGACCCTTCCATGTACAGGGACGAGAATGGCTACATCCTTATGTCCACGAATAACAACCTGGCGATGTGGACCTCGACGGACATGGTCAAGTGGAGCGCGAAGGGGCAAATCTTCAACGACAGCCCGCAGTGGCTCAAGAATGCCGTGGGCGGAAGGACTGACGGCATCTGGGCTCCTGACCTGTTCCATTTCAATAACCAGTACGGCGTGTTCTACTGCGGCTCCGTTTTTGGTCAGCGCACTTCTGCAATCGGTGTCGCGACGAACGCGAACCTGAACTTCTCGGATCCGGCAAAGGGTTGGACGGACCAGGGTGAGGTGACGCGCACCACGAACAGCAACAACTACAACGCGATTGATGCCGACGTGGTGGTGACTCCCGATGGCCAGTACTGGATGACTTACGGCTCCTGGAATGCGGGCGGTATCCGCTTGATCAAGCTGGACCCCAAGACGGGCAAGCAGGCGAGCGACGACAAGACGAACTACATGATTGCGACGCGCGGCGGTACGGGTATCGAAGGCCCGAGCCTCATCGAGCACGGCGGGCAGTATTTCTTGTTTACGGCCTGGGACGTATGTTGCAAACAAGGTAACGAAATCGAACAGACCACCTACAAGACGGCCATGGGCCGCGCCGACAAGGTGAACGGAACCTACAAGGACCGCAGCGGCAAGGAACTCAACAAGGGTGGCGGAACCATCCTGATGCAGCGTTACAGCCGTTACGTGGGCCCGGGCGGCGGCGAGGCCTTCAAGGACCTGAACCGCATCCGCTTTGTGCATCATTACTACGACCTGACCGGCGACAAGTACAACCACATCCACATTCGCGACCTGGTTTTTACCGACGACAACTGGCCCGAAATGGGGCAGCCCTTCCTCGGGCGCTACCTGAGTGCCGAGGCGGAACACGGCATTATGACACGCGGTGCGACGGATGACCTGACCTTCAATTACACGAAGGAAGCCTCGAACGGCGAATACGTGGGCTACATCAATACGAAGGGTTCCAAGATTCGCTTGCCGATGAACATTATGCAGGCGGGCGACTACATTATGCGTTACCGTTACGCGAACGGCGGCGATAATGATGCTACACATAAAGTAACGGTGAATGGAAAGGCGCAGACGGTGAAACTCCCGAAGACGGGCGCCTGGGGCAGTTTCCCCGAAAAGTCCGTGGCGATGGTGCCTGCAAAGCTCAAGCGCGGCGGCAACTTTATCGAGGTGGAACCCGACCAGAATTTTGCGGAACTGGACCGCATCGACTTCTTGCGCGTGATTCGCGATACCATTCCGGGCAACGGATTCGATAACGGAATCAAGGTGCGTCTCACCAAGGACGACAAGCTTGCCGTCAAGAACGGTGGCTACGCCATCTTCGAAAACGTGGTGACAGATTCTATCAAGAGCACCGAAGTCAAGGTCGAACTGCAGCAGTGCAGCGGCGGGACGCTCAGCATCCGCGAGGGTTCTGCTTCGGGTACGGAACTTTCCAAGTGCACTGTTCCTTCGAGCTGCGCAAACGGCGCCTGGACCGAAGTGAACTGCTCTGCCACCAAGAAGCTTTCGGGCGTCAAGGACTTCTACCTCACGGGTAGCGGCATGAGCGGCGAAGTGCTGGTGGGCAACATCCGCTTCGGAAAAATTGCTGAACCGCCGGTATCTAGTTCTAGCGTGAATCCGCCGGCATCTAGTTCTAGCGCGGCTCCGGAAGAATCTAGTTCCAGCATCGCTGAAGTTTCCAGTTCCAGCGAAATTTCGACGGCTCTCGCTCAGGCAAAGTCTTTGAAAACCGGCTATAAATTGACTGCAAATGCTTTGGGCTACACCCTCCATTTTGATCGTCCTGGCAATTACGAAGTCTTCGTGATGAACCCGATGGGTCAGCTGATGGCTCGAAAGACTGTGCGCATGGAATCTGAAGTGTCGCTGCAGGGACTGCCAAAAGGAAAGTACATCTTCAAGGTGATGAATCACTAACAGAAAAAGGGATGTTTGGGTATGTTTAAACGTGCTTTATCTATGCTGATGGGGGTGGCGGCCGTTGCGATGGCTGCAAACCCCCTCACTACAAAATTCTACTCTGCCGATGCCGCGGCGCTCGTGCACAACGATAGCCTGTTCATTTTTGCGGGCCACGACGAGCAGGGCGCTCAGGGGAACAACAAGTTCTTCTTGATGAACGACTGGCATGTGCTGGTGACCGACGACATGGAAAACTACCATGACTACGGTGCGGTACTTTCGTGGCGGACCTTCAAGTGGGCAAGCGGCAACGCCTTCGCGGGCCATTGCGAATACCGTAATGGCAAGTTCTACTGGTACGTGGCCGTGCATCATGCGACTGTCGTGCGTGATGAAGGCTTCGCGATTGGCGTCGCGGTGGCCGATCACCCCTCGGGCCCATGGAAGGATGCTATCGGCAAGGCGCTCGTGACCGACGACACCCCGAACGATGTCGCGCTGAATATCGACCCCGCAATTTTCTACGATGGGAACGACATCTGGATGTATTGGGGCTCGTGGAACGCGGGTCGTCGCGTGAAACTCAAGGAAAACATGATTGAGCTCGCGAGTACGCCCGAAGACATCAAGATCAAGGACTTTTTCGAGGCTCCCTGGATGCACAAGTACCGCGGCAACTACTACTTCAGTTACGCCTCGGGTTACCCTTCTACGACAAACTATTCTATGGCCACGAGCCTGAATGGCCCGTGGACGCAGAAGGGCGTGCTGAATGACAAGCTCGACAATTCCGAGACGAACCACCAGGCGATTTTCAAGTATCTCGGGCATTGGTATTTCATGTATCACGGCGCAAACGCGCCAGGTGGCTGGACTTACCGCCGTTCCGTGAATATCGATTACCTGTACTACGACGAGAATGCGAATATTCAGAAAATCAAGCGTACCACCACGGGTGTAGACAAAGTAAATAACGCGCTCGTGGAAAACGGCACGTACCGCCTGACCGTTTCGCACAGCAACCTGTCGTTTGTTGAAGAGAACGGAATCGTGGTGCAGCGCCCTGAAAGCGAAACAGATGCAAATCAGTTCTGGACGGTGGAACGCAGTGCGAAAAATGCCCGCCATTACACACTCAAGAATTATGGTACCGGCCGCTACTATTGCCCGCCCAAGACGCTGCTCGATACCGTCAAGACGTCGGCGACTGCCTGCGAAATCCGCATCGAGAATGCCTCTGCCGCGAAGGGCTACTACCTGTATGGCGATTACGACAGCGACTTTGTGGGCGACGTGCTGAATGTCTCGAAGGACGCGGGCATGCCCGTGATTACCTGGGTGCGCACCGGCGCCGACAACCAGAAGGTGAAACTCGCGAAGGCGACCCCGCCGTCTGTTGAACCGGAATCGTCTTCTAGCATCGAGGAATCTTCCAGCTCCGTTGTTGCCGAAAATTCTTCGAGTTCCGAAGTCGCGCCCGAAAGTTCTAGCAGCGGAACTACCGCGATTGCTCCGCGCGCAGCTCGCCAGGGAATGCAGGTGCCTGCTCGCAAGGGTTACCGTGACCTCAAGGGCCGCAGTTTTGACAGGCGGATTCCGTATCGGGTGATGTTCTAGCGGAATTAACTTATTCTAAAAACAGGAGTGTTTGGATGTATGGATTGGGAAACGCCCTACGGGGCGGCTTTGTGGGTGTCGGCTTGTCGCTTGCCGTTGCTGCATTTGCCGCAAGCAATCCCATTGTCACGAATATGTTCACGGCAGACCCCGCAGGGCTCGTTTACAACGATACCATGTATATCTTCACGGGGCATGACGAGGCGCCCGTCGGTCACGAAGGTTACATAATGAACGACTGGCACATATTCTCTTCGGGAGATATGGATACCTGGGTGGATCGCGGGGCCGCGCTTTCTATCAGGTCTTTCAATTGGGCGCGTGGCAGTGCCTGGGCGAGCCAGAGTATCGAACGGAACGGCAAGTTCTACTGGTATGTGACTGTGCACGACGGCAGGGACTTTGCAGTTGGCGTCGCGGTTGCGGACCATCCGGCAGGTCCGTACAAGGATGCCATCGGCAAGGCGCTCATTACCAGCGACATGACTCCGGCAAATAGCGGCGTGAATTACGATATCGATCCGACCGTCTTTATCGATGACGACGGACAGGCCTATATTTATTGGGGCAACGGCGCCGTGATGGGCTACAGGCTCAAGGAAAATATGGTCGAACTGCAGGGCAGCATGTTCAACGTGACGCCGCCCAGCTTTACCGAGGCGCCATACGTTCATAAAAGGAACGGCTACTACTTCTTGACGTATGCCTACGGCTGGGAAGAACGCATTGGCCAGGCGACCATGAAAAGCCCGACAGGGCCCGTATCCAATTCCAAGGTTATTGTCGGTTACAACAAGAATTCCAATACGAGCCATCAGGCGTTCGTCGAATTCCATAACCAGTGGTATTACATATACCATACGGGCGCGATTGGCGGCAGTTTTCGCCGTGCATTGTGTGTGGACTACGCCTACTACGAAAACGACTCGACCATCGCGAACATCACCATGACCGATACGGGTGTAAAGAAGGTTGACCATGCGCCGATCAGGGATGGCGTTTACCGCATCAAGGCGCGGCACAGCGGCCTGAGTCTCGAAGATGCGGCTTCCGCAGTAATCCAGATGGATTCCGAAGAAAGCGAATCGCAGCTGTGGGCGCTCAGAAGAATCGACGGTTACACCTACACGCTCAGGAACCTCGAGACGGGAAAGTACCTTTCGTTCGGAAAGGGGAACCTGCTGGATACCGCAAGGACCGTCAATGCCGAAAACAGGATTATCATCGAGAACTTTAACGTGGATGACGGTTACCGCCTGTACGCGGATACCGCAAGTGAATACCTGGGCGATGTCCTGAACATCTCTACGGAGGCGGGAATGCCGCTTGTCGTGTGGAAACAGACCGGAACGCAGAATCAGTCGTTCAAGTTTGAATACATGGGCGACGAATCTGCATATAGTTCTTCCAGCGTAGAGGTCGCGCCCGAAAGTTCCAGCTCCGAGGACGTGTCGAGCAGTTCCGCAGAAATTACGTCGCTAGTCGCAGCGCCTGGGAATCTCGGTGCGCGGGTTGTCGGCGTTTCTCGCGCGGATGGTTTGCGGTTCTCGCAGGCTGCGGATTACGCCCTGATGAACCTGCACGGCATGGTGGTTGCCCGCGGGCACGCCGCGCAAGTTTCGGTGAGTGATTTTGCTCCCGGCGCATACGTGGTATGGCTCGGCGGCCGCATCCAGAAAATCGAGCTGAGGTAAAGCATGTTCAGTCGTGAAAATTTTGCCATCGTCAAGCAGATTGCGGTGCTCAGCCTGCTCGCCATCGCGCTAGGGCTTGTTTACGGGTGAGTGCTGCTCTCGGATGTTGCCTCAATTTCGTAAAAGCGCCGCTCGCCGGCATTCCTGATGCGCATGAGAACCTGATAATGATTTCAACTTAGCGTGAAATTTGGGGGATTGGAGATTTGACAATCACTGATTGTCAAATTGAAAACACAGAGAAAATCTTACATAACGAGACGCGTGCATTGGATTTCAAAATCACAATGCTGTCAACCCCGTGAGTTCTCTTTGCGCGGAAGGATTATTTGCGTAGTTCCGCATGACAGATTTCATGTCAAGGAGAATGCAGCGGATTTTGTGATAAGGTCGGTTTTCGTCCTTCATGTTTTTCCAGTCACCATAGATGTAACCGACGCGTTTCATTTGGAAGGTCGCTGAGCTTGCCGAAGCGCCTTCCGCATCCGCACAGTACGGCATAATGAATGCATTGTAAATGCTTAAAGTGTCATCCTGAGCGAAGTGTAACGAAGTCGAAGGATCTCCCAACATCTTTTCCACATATTCCGCGTAAGCCATCTGTTTACACACGGATTCGGCCCCCGGCAAATGCGAATTGAAACCAGTCAAGCCATATTTGTAGTACTTGGAATCAAGGATATACACTCTCTCCCCCATAACCATAATCGTATCAGGCCGGAGTGTGGAACGTTTCGAGTCGTTCAGGACTATTTCTTCTTCAGATTCATCAAGTTTTTCATCGCGGCATCCGTCATTCCATCTCAAATGCGGATTAAATTTATCCTTGGCAACTCCCTGCGGCAACCTTCCGAAAATCTTATCCACCATCGCTTCCCACACGGGAGCGAACTTCTTTACCCCAAAATAGAATCCGTTTGCAATCTTTCCGTCTTCAGTTTTATGCCCGGCAAGATACTCCACAATTCGTGCCAAATCAGCAAGCAAGCGTAAATCACGGTCGTTAAACGTTTTCGCAAGTTTAGAATGAATTGCGTTACAGAACAGGTCATAATCAAAATCCAAATGCGGCTCTTCGGACGGTTCTATGCCGAATAAAAATCCGAGTTTCACAAGAGCGTCATGAACGCAGAACTTATGGACCTGCGTAATGAGCGTATCTTCGTTATAACTGACTTTACGGGCGATAAAATCCAGGTACACAAGATTCTGGGCATCTTCGGTAATGGCAGGTTGCACGGCCTTGATTGTCCGTCCCCAATTGATTTTCCCGTTCGCCCCTTTCTTATACAGGATTTCTTTTTCATCAAGGTAGCCGAAATCAAGAAAATTCCGGATAACATTCAAGTACGAAACCATCGGAAATTCAGATTCGCCATGTTCCTCCGCGAATGTGGAAATGGACGAATCCTGATGAATCTGTTCCTGTAGCAAAGGGTCAGAAAGTACCGTAAAAAGATTGACGACACATTCCCGTAATTCTTCTTCGGGGAGCTCACGCAAGGCCGAGTCATCCTTGAAATATCCCAAAGGAAAGATGATGCTTGTTTCCAGTGCACCATCTTCCTTTGATTTTTCACAGCGAATGCCGACGAACTCGGTCTCCGAATTCGCTTTGGATTCGCAGAAACATATTTCGTTCAACTTTTGCATCAAGGATTATAACGTTGGCGATGCTACAAATGCGACAAGATTCTCCTTGTCCTTGAAAACGTCAAAGCGTTCTTTCCCTTCAGGAGGATTTTCAAAGAAGTTAATCAGCTTTTCTAGGGTATCAATCCCTTCGGCAAATACTTGCGGACGCTTGAACTTGAAAACGTCATCCCACAAGAACTTTAAAACCTTTTCGGCAAAGACCTTGTCGTCGATAATGCCGCCCACGTTGCTCACGAACCAGACTCCAAGCCGCTTGTCTTCGGTACTGGAAAGTCCTTTCAGGGTTGCCGTAATTTTGGCATTGATCCATCCCCAGAATTGCCCCCATTTAATACCGGTATCGTCAATTTCGGCATTGTACTGAGCATTGACGGCAGACTGAGTGAGGTCGAATTCGTTGCGGACTAGTTCCATGTCGAAACGGCGCTGGAAAGCGTTATCCAACGTGAACACATTCTGGTCGCTGGTGTTCATCGTCGCCAAGATGGAAAGGTTAGGCGGCAAGCGGATAGCCGTATTTGAATCAAAGCGAATATTCCCAATCTGGATGCTATTTTCATTTCCCCGAATATAGGCGTTGACATCATCGTTCTGGACAAAATACTGGCTCCAGCCTTCTGTAAACGTGTTTACAGCAGCATTTGCTGGGTCGTTGCCGAGAGAGTCTGTTTCGCCAGCCTTGAGCCTATCCAACAACTGGAAGGTATCGCCGAAAATGGCGGCCGCATTACCGCGGTTGATTTCTTCGATAACCAGATAAAATTGTTCATTAGGGTTGAGATACGCCCGCTTGATAATTTGCGTAAACGGCCCAGGAGTAAATTCATAGGTGACATGGCCGTTGACTTTCGGCAAGATTTGCCCGATGAACTCGGCGTTGGTGTATTCTGGGTGGAACACGACACGAACCTTGTTCTTCTCAGGAACGTTCTTCAGTTGCTCCCTGATTTTATTGCTCTTGCCGCAGCCAGGAACACCGTAGTAGATGATTTGGGAAGGGGTGAAATTAGGTAAACTAGAGCCAAGGCCATTATCTGTCCCTGAATCATCTTTTTTCACATCATTGATGGTTGTGTCAACAACCTCTTGAATACTGTCGAAAAAATTTTTTAACGTTATTGCGTCGTAAATCTTTCTGGGATTATTTGGGGAATTTCCTTGATAAACTTCCCATAATTCGCTTTCACGATTTTGATGAACTAATACATATTGATCAGCTCGTAACTGTGTAACTCCTGAAAAAGTTTGATTTGACAAAGGTTTGCCATTTAAAGAATCTAAAAGCAGTAAAAATTGATTGCGTAAAATTCCGCTATTCAATCTGTTTCGGCTTGAGCCAATATATTCATTGGAATCAAATGCTTTCGCTGTATTGATGATGGTCTCATCATTTTTTTGTTTTTGATTAAATCCATATTGACTAAATAATCTATCTGCATCGTATTTTCCAAACATCATGCACCCCACTTTTTGAGATTCTCTTTTTTCTGCGGTTCAGGGGAACTTGCACCCAACGGGAATCCCATCAAGTATTCAGCATTCTTTGGAGCCGGTTTTCCAAAAACCTCTTTGAAATTTCTACAACCTTGATGTTTCATCATTGATGGGGCTGAGTAGTTTGCCATCGTAGTTGGCGTATGAACTAACCCCATCTCTTCACCATAGGTTTTCCTTATCCAAGTTTTCTGTTTTTCAAAAACCTGGGATATTTCTTTTTCCGAAACATCTTCTGTATACGTTCCATTTTCAATGTGGCGATTTACCAAAATCCTAAATGCACTTGCGGCAACAAAAGGCGATTGAGCGTTTCCGACTCCTTTCAGTTGTTCTCGGCGGTCCGCAATAGGAACATCTACACCAAGGTCATCAGGATTCTTACTCCAGTAAGAACCTTTAAATTTGGGAAGGCTAATGATGTGGTCTTTTATCTTTTCAAAAACTTTCTGATTCTTGACCGCCAACAACCAGAAACGGTTACGCTGATGATCGGCTCCAAGATTTGAACAGCTCAAGCGGCAAAACTGAACTTTGTATCCAATAGACTCCAAATCTTCCTTTGCTTTTGAAATAGCACGTAATACAACATTTTCACCGAAAACAACCGGAGCGTCAGATTCTTTGGTGAAGCGCAACATTTCATCCCAAAGGTTTTTCTCTGCGATATTTTTACCATGGGCCGCAGTACTGAAAGCCTGACAGGGAAACCCTCCGCACAGGACATCAAATTTTCCTTTAAATTCTTTGCCATTTAATGCGCGAAGATCTCCGTAAATTTCAAACGGATTCATCCATCCGTCTTTTTGACGTTGTTTCAAAACCTTCTGACAAAAATCACTGATTTCAACACCTGCACAACATTCGTGGCCTAATAGTTCACCTCCATAAATACCACCACCAATTCCAGCAAAGAGATGAAATTCTTGGATTTTGGCTTCGGTTGTTGCGGCTTTTTTCTGTGCCATTTTTTCGCTCCATTTTGAAAGTGAACGAGTTCACTCTCGCGGGAGCGGTTCTGGCCGATTCGTTTGGCCGGGGTGCAGGCAAAAAGAACGGCGGGGAGCCGACTCACTCCTCGCCTAAAAGCGCGACATTTTCAAAAGAATACAATACACCCGCAAAATCCCGAGCGGATACAATACGCCCAAGGTACACTACGCCCATGCAATCCACGGGCGATGGCGAGTCATTGCCTTATTCCTTGTGTATGAAAGTGTCGAAGTTTCAGTTAGAGGACAAGAGCAAAACTCAGCGAGTCCACCCCCGTTCCGCACCTGTCCAGTCTTTTTCGAAAATAAAAAAGGCGTGGAGTTGAATGCATTTACCTACCTGAGGCCTTCGACTGCCCTACACAAATAAACGCAAACAACTCACGCCCCAAAATGGCCGTTTGCCTACAGGCAGATTTATCAAATATGCATGTACCAAAACGATGCGGCAGGCTTGCGCCGGTCGCAGACGTGAGCGTCCGTCTTATTCCCTGTGTATGAAAGTGTCGAAGTTTCAGATAGAGAACAAGAGAAAACTCTATTTGCCTTGAAATATAGATTTTTGGAATGGCAAAAGATGACACTTGCCGTTTTTGTTCCAAAAAAGCGACCTAAAACCGTGAAAACCGGCCCCTGCGGACCGGCTTTGGGCTTATTTTCTTGAAAAGGGCTTACTTAAAGAAGCCCGTGTTCCTTGAGAATCTTCTCGTACTTGTCGGCACGAGACTTTTCTTCGTCAGCACGAGTTTCCGCCTCGTCAGCACGGGATTCAGCCTCGCTGGCGCGCTTTTCGGCTGCTTTAGTGCGCTGGCGCTCATCGTACACCAAGTCATCCAATTCCTGTTGCCAAGTCATATAGCGCTTCCTCGTTTCGTTGTCCGACAGATACCATTGCCGCTGAAGTTCGATGTTCTTTGTTCCCTTGGATGTTGCCTTGTTGGTCGCAAAGTATTCAAGATACTCCTTGACCGACTGCTCGGCGACATCCCTGTACTTATTGAATATATAAAAATTTTTGTAACAGAGGTCACCCAGTTCGTGTTCGGGATGCCCTTTTTCCAGATTCTTGAACGTGTAGACGGCACGACCCTGCTTGAAAATATCGTCGGGGCAGATGAAGATGATGTACTGTTCCTTGAGGTTACGGTAGGATTCGCCCTTGTTCAGGGCTTCTGAATCGCACAGTGCCTGGTAGTAGCGGGCACGCTTCGGAAGCTCGTGGGTGTCCTCAATCTGCATCTCGATGTCGAAGGTGCGCGTAATCTCGCCATCGGGGCCCTGTTCCTTTACGAACACGTCGTAGCGGACGCCCTTGTTGAAGGGGCTTGTTTCGGTGGATTTCTCCGGCTCCGGTTCCTGCAGGTCAAAAATCTTGATTCCGAGAATGGCTTCCAGGAAAGGCTTCGCGATATGCTTATGGCTGAATACCAGCGCGAACATGAAGCGGTTCGTGATGGGCAGTTCCTCGAACGGAACGTGGTTTGGATCCATAATGCTCCTTTACGCGGTATGCGCCGCGCGGTTTAAAAACAAAAAAGAGCCGTTCCTACATCATATAAAATAATACGATATAGAAAACGGCTCTTTTGTGAGCTTGGCCAGCTATTTACTGGTCGTGTAGAATATAGCAAACGATTCTGTAGAAAAGTAATGTTTCAACAAAAAAACGTCTATTATTGCGATTTTATAACTGAATGGTTGTAAAACCCTCGTTTTCCGCCCAAAATCGCCAATTTTAAAATTTTTCAAAAAATATAGTACGCTTTGTAGTAAAAAGAGTTATATTTATAGAAAATTGTAGTACAATTTATAGTACAACAAAATATTAACTAAAATCAAAGGAGTGACGGATGTTTGGATTGGGAAAAATCATCAGGAAAACGGCGCTGGTTCTGGGTGCCGTGGCGGTTGCGGCGCTTGCGCGCCCGTATATCGTGGGTGTCGATGTCTCGTGGGTGCTCGAAGATGAGTCGTTAGGGGCAAAGTACTACGATAACGGCAAGCAGCAGGATCTCTTTGATATCCTGCAGAATCATGGAATCAACTTTATCCGCGTGCGCACCTTCGTGAATTCGTGCATCGGCTACGCCAAGGAGAGTTACTCCGGTGCAAATTCCAACGTGTGCTGGTGCGACCTGGAACATACCATTGCGCTCGCCAAGCGCATCAAGGCGCACAACATGGGATTCTTCCTGGATTTCCACATGAGCGACACGTGGGCATCCATCGGCCACCAGAATGTTCCGGCCTCGTGGGCGGGCAAGAGCAATGCCGAGATGGGCAAGCTCGCCTATAACCACGTGAAGACGACCATGGATGCGCTCATGAAGGCGGGGCTGCGCCCCGACATGGTGCAGGTGGGTAATGAAATCAACTCGAGGGTGGCGGGCGTTTCGCTGAGCAAGACGGCGGACTTCGCGAACATCATCAATTCGGGCGTGCGTGCGGTGCGCGAGACGGATCCTTCCATCAAGATTGTGATGCAGCATGGACAGCCGCGTCCCGAGAAGGGCTTCGCGGATTGGTACAACAAGATTCACGCGAACATCGACTACGATGCCATTTGCGGTTCCACCTACGGCACCACGAACAACGGGCAGGATTGGCGCGATATGTTCGGCTTGGTGGTCAAGAACAAGAAGGCGGTGCTGAGCTGCGAATATACGGGCGAACGCACGGCCCTCGTGAACTCGGTGTTCTATGAATTTGGTGACCTGGGCTGGGGAACCTTCGTGTGGGAGCCGACCCGCTACAGCAACAAGCCGATGTTTGATCGCGACGGCCAGAAATATACGGCGAATGCGCGCCTTAGGGAACTGCGCGATATAGCGAAAAAATACAACGCGACGCTCCCGGACTGGGTGCAGAACGGCAAGGCCGTAAAGAAGTACAACGTGAAGACGACGGTCGCTTACGGCGGTTCGATTGCGCAGAGCATCGAGGGTAGTGAAATTGCGGAAGGGAGCAAGGTGACCTTTACGGCCGTTCCGCAGGAGGGCTGGGAATTCGTGGCGTGGACCGGCGACAACACGGGTAACGGCAAGGAATACACGGTGGCAAGTCTCGGCAAGGATGTGAACCTGGGCGCGACCTTCAAGTTCGTGGGCAAGGATTCGCTCAAGTACGAAGCAGAAAACGGCGTGTTCAACAAGGCGGTTCTCGAATCGACGCACGAGGGCTTTTCGGGCAAGGGCTACGCGAATCTCGATAACGAGGTGGGGTCTTCGGTGACGCTTTCCGTGGTTACTGCAAGCGAGGGCGATAAGGACGTGAAGATTGTCTTTGCGAACGGCTCTACGGCAAACCGCCCGGTAAGTGTCGTGGTGAACGGCAAGGTGCAGGTGGAATCGGTGGACTTCGAATCGACGGGTGCCTGGGAATCGTGGGATTCGAGTACGGTGACGCTCAGGTTGCCTGCGGGGGCAAGCGCCATCACCATCGCCTCACTCACGAAGGATGGCGGCCCGAATATCGACCGCATCGAGTTCGTGGATAAAAATGCGGTGGTCCCTGTCAATCCTGGCGACTCGGCGGTGGGCGACAGCGGCACGACGGTGCTCCAGCGGATCCCTGTGCGTAGCAATACGCTCCGTAACGGTGGCCGGAACTTCCTAGTGAACGGGCGTTCTGTGGGTGCATTGAAGAACCGCGCGTCAAGAATCAGGGTGTATACAAAGTAACAGGATGAGGCGAGGTATGAAAATGAAGCGCGTGTTGTGTGCGGCCGTGATTGCCTTGGCTGCTGCGGAAACTTTCGGGGCGACCTACTATGTGGCCCCCGCTGGCAAGAATACGAACAAGGGAACGAAGGATAGCCCGTTTGCGACCCTCAACAAGGCGAATTCCGTGGTGAACGCGGGCGATACCGTGTGGATTCGCGGCGGAACCTACCTGCATATGGACACAAACTATGTGAAAAACGACAACATGTTCGCGGGCATTCACCTGACCAAGAGCGGTTCAAGTGACAACAAGCGAATTCATTACCTCGCGTATCCGGGCGAAAAGCCGGTCATCGACTTCAGCAAGATGCCGATTGCCGATGGTTCGAACAACGTAAGGTACACTTCGGGTATCCTTATCCAGGCGCAGTACCTGCACCTGAAGGGGCTCGAAGTCAAGAACGTTCCTATGAAGGGCGAATCGAATGTGGGCGTGTACGTGTCCCGCAGCAAGCATATCTTCTTGGAGTTGATCGATAGCCACCACAACGGCGGCTCGGGATTCTTCGTAAACGAGAAGGGCTCGGGAAGCGGCGGCGGACATTTGTTCTTGAACTGCGACAGTCACGACAACTACGACCCCAACGGACGCCAGGGCGACGGCCAGAATGCCGATGGCTTCGGCGTGCATTACCAGACTGGCGGCGATACGACGAAGTTCATCGGTTGCCGTGCTTGGTGGAACAGCGACGACGGCTGGGATTTTATTAGCCAGGAGTTCCCGGTGGTTGTCGAGAACAGCTGGGCAATGGGCCACGGCTACAGCAACTACGGGACCGGCAAGCCGAAGGATGGCAACGGCAACGGTTTCAAGGCAGGGAGCAGCAAGACGGGTGTGCGCCATACCATCCGCAACTGCGTCGCCTGGAAAAACAAGGCGTCTGGTTTCTATGCAAACCACAGCAGCGGTGGTAACGATTGGTTCAACAATACGGCCTATATGAACGGCACTGCGTTCAACATGTGGGCGAGCACCTGGGATGCAAATGACAACCGCACCGACGGTGTCGTGCTCAAGGGGAGCAAGGCTCACGTGATGAAAAACAATATCGCCTTCCCGAACAAGACGGCCTACATTGGCGGCGAATATGCGGCGGGTGAATACAATACCTGGAACCTGAACATCACCCCGAAGGAATCGGATTTCGTGAGTGTCTCAGACCCGAGCATGACCGTGACGGGCAAGGAACTCGGACCTCTCGGCGGTGCATTCGGCCCGCGCCAGGCCGACGGTAGCCTTCCGGATATTGACTTCCTGAAGCTCGCGAAAAATAGCCAGATGATTGACAAGGGCGTGAATGTGGGGCTCAAGTACGAGGGCAAGGCTCCGGATTTGGGTGCGTACGAATACGGCTATGTGTCGCCTGTTATAGTGCCGGTCGATACCACGCCGAAGGATACTGCTGTAACGCCGATTGTCGTTCCGGTCGATACGTCGGTTGCGCCGGTCGATACGACTGCGGATTCTACGGAAGTTTCTGTGGGTGATTCGACGACGTTTGTGCGCCCGCTTCCGCAACGCAGGTCGAACATGCAGCAGCCGGGCCGCCTGTTCTACGTGAACGGCCGCTCGGTGAACGCGCTACGTGCAGGTGACCGCAAGGCAGTGCAGCCCACATTCGCAAAGTAGTTTTCAATACCAAACAAGGCGTCCCGACGAATGTCGGGGCGTTTTTGTATAAAAATTATGGAAAATTATTTCCCGCCGACGGGGAACAGGGCAAATTCCAGTTGGAAAACTTTATCGCTCCCTTCGTCTTCTTCGGCGAGGAGCGCGATTTCTTTACGGAAGGCGTTGATTCGCTCTACAATGCGTTCGTAGCCTTCTTGGCTGATTCCAAGCGTAAGGCCCGAAACATGGCGCGTGCCAGGAGCGTCGCGGTCAATGGAATCTGCAGCGAGCTTTAGGCAATTCTGGTGATAGCCGCGGAGTGCGAGTTTCGAGGTGCGATCACCGGTGGTAATGGCGCTTTCGGTCAGCACGTACTTGCCCGATTCATCTTTCTTGATGAGTTGACATTCTTCGAGTAGCTTTACGGACTGTTTCGCCTGTTCGACAGTGATGTTCGGACGAACTTGCTTGGCGAGCGCCTCGTAGTTGCCGTCAAAACCGAACATGCCAATCAGGCTACGGATTGTGAGATGTCGCCAGTCGGAATACACCATGTACTGTGCATGCCCGAGCAAATGCTGCTTCTCGGCGAATCGTACGACTTTGAGCACGGCCTGCATTTGTTCGAAGGCGACGTTGCGTTCGTCGGTTGTTTCGGCCTGGTTGAACTTGACAAGCGCTACGAAAAATTCGGTTTCGTGCTTGCCGAGGCGAAGCCCCGAAGCCACTTTGGGAATGCTTTGGCTCGAAAGGTTTTTGTCGCCGTTCATGACGCGGCTAATAAAGTCCTTGGCCTTGAAACCGATCTTGTCCGAAAACACGCGGAGCGAAAAGGCGGGGTTCGCCTCTTTCTTTGCGTTGTAGTAATCTTTCAAAAATTCCCGGTAATCCAGGTATTCGAAGATTCTTTTTGTCGGTTTCTTTTCGCCCATACCCTAAATGTAAGAAAAATGTCTGAGTAGAGGGGGATTGGCGGTATTTTCCCGTTGTCTAGAAACAACGCCTTATAATAGGGAATATTTGTTTTCCTTTTTAGCGAAACTATATTTATATTAGTGGTGATGGATACTTTGAAATACTTTTTAGCGGGTTTCGTTGCCCTTTTTGTGGGTTGTTCTTCGAACAGCCAAGTGGCGGGCAATAGTGCTGAAACGGGTTCCCCGGAACTCGCGGGTGTCTTGATGTTGGACGGCGGCAAGCCGGCCGCATATGCTAAGGTTCAGTGCGTGCCGGGCGACTACAACATTCTTGCGGCGAGCAACGCAGAACAGACTCTGCCATCTGCGTTCGAAACCGAAACGGATGAAAACGGAAATTATGAGTTTGACTCCATCCCGTCGGGCAGTTTCTCCTTGGAGGCTTTCCACCAGGAATCCGGCCAGATGCTCCTGCTGCAGAACCTGAATGCCGAAGAGGACGAGCCCCTTGCTGTAAATGACACCTTGCAAGGTCCGGGTACGGTCAAACTTCTCGTATCGGGCGCTTTCCGCGAAAACCAAAGCGGCGAGGCGATTGTCATCGGGACGACCATTCGCAGAAGTGTCTCCGTGCAGAACGGGAAAATCGTGGTCGATAGCCTCCCGGCAGACACGTTTGAACTTATTGTTTACATGGATGGCATGAGCCCGTTTGGATTTAAGGATGTTTCCGTAAAGCCTGAAGAGACTACAGTCTGGGGCGATTCGGTGACGTACACATTGAAAGCTCCGCTCGTACTCCCCGAAGGAATCGATTCGCTCGGTACCGTCGTGAGCGATTTCCCGCTGGCCATCCGCTTGACGAAAAATGAAATTACCTTCGATTCCGCGGAGGTGGTGAACGGCCGTTGGGAGGCCGTGCGCATTTCGCAGGACGGAAATCGCAGCAAGAAACTCCCCATTACGCAGACTTACTTTGACGCTTCTGCCAAGGAGGCCGTGTTCTGGGTGAGTGTCGATTCGCTGAATGTTTCAGATTCCCTGGAACTCCATTTTGACAACACCATGAACCCCGCATACGCAAAGGATGTGTTCCCCACGAACCGCAGCTATTCTTTGGTGTGGCATTTCGATAGCGGCCTTGCACCTGTGGACGATGGAGCGGAAAAGGGATACTTCGAAGGTCTGCCGACAGGGGTCGTGGCTGCCGACGGTGTTGTTGGTAGGGGAGTGGAACTTGATGAAGGCGATGTTATTGTCGTCGAGAATTCGAGTGCGGCTGATTCCTCGCGCAAGGTGAACTTGAATTATGACGGAAGCGGATATTTCTGCTTCTCTGTATGGGTAAAGCTCGAAAGTCTTGAATCGGAGCAGACCATTTTCAAAAAGTCCAAGGAATATGCATTGCGCTATGTTCCAGAGAAAGGTTTTGTCGTGGACCTCTGGGTTCCCGATTCAAGTTCTGATTCTGTGAAATATGCTTGGTTGTCGGGAATGTCAGATATCAAGGCGGGCGAGTGGGTGTATGTCGCCTTCAGCCGCCACACGATATCGCAGTCCAATTTCTACGTGAACGACCGCAAGATTGAAACGGAGCCGGAACAAATCGCTTGGACGGGCGTCCGTGATATCGCAGACTTTGAAGTCGGCGGCTTTACCGGTACGATTGACGAACTCATGCTCGGTAGCTGTTTCCGCGATGACGACTGGACACGCCTTACCTACCTGAACCAGCGTCCCGAAAATTACTGGCCAGCCCTTTCGGCCCGCTAGGCGTAATCCATAAATAATTGTTTTTTTTGTAAAAATGAGAACATTTTTACAAAAAATCGCTGTATCTATTGACTTTGCGAAAAGAATAACTTATATTCTGTTTTGATATTTTGAGAACATCTTTGAGAACAGGAATGAATGTTTGTCGGAATATCAAAGGATGTACTTGGGATGAATTATTTGAAGAATATCCGCTTGGTGGAAATTTTGACGGCAGCTTTTGCCGTTTTGGCGCTTGCCGGGAATACCCATGTAAAGCCTGGCGACGATTTTATTTCGGCCATGACTAAGGCCTCCGCCGGAGATACCGTCTTTTTTGAAGCGGGAACATACCAGGTGCCCTATACAGAGGGTCAGGCGAATACGATTACACTTTCTAAGTCAGGAATGGCGGACAAGCCCATTGTGTTCTATGCGGCGGGCCATGCGACTGCCGTGATAGACTTCCAGTTCCCGGAACTCACCTATGTCGACAAGGGCGTGGGGCTGAGCATGACCGGCAGTTATTACGAACTTCACGGTCTCGCCATTACCCGTGCGGGATACCAGGGAGCCTATGTGACAGGGTCGTACAACAAGTTCTACAACATGTCGTTTTTCGAAAACCGCAATTCCGGTTTAGAAATTAACAAGGGCGGGAATCATACGCTGGTGGTCAACGTAGATGCGTACCGTAATTATGACCCCAAGAAAAAGGGCGGCATGGCTGACGGCTTTGCGAGCAAGCAGACTCAGGGAGCAGGAAATGTGTTCATCAACTGCCGTGCTTGGGAAAATTCCGACGACGGTTTTGACTTTTTTGATTCACCCGACAGTGTCATTGTCTATGATTCCTGGGCGTTCCGGAATGGGGTCAATGTTTTTGGCTATGCGGCCGAGCTCTTTGATGGAAACGGCAATGGCTTTAAGATGGGCGGCAATAAAGCCCAAGCGAATCACCGTTGCACGCGTTGTATTGCGTTTGACAATCCGGTAAAGGGCTTTGACCAGAACAACAATACGGGTGGCATTACGGTGGAACAGAGCCTTGCTTACCGCAACGGAAGCAGTGGTGCCGCCAATTATGGAATGGGTGGGGCGCTGAATGCGGGGCAAAAGCATCACCTGCGGAACAATATCTCTTATAAGGGCAAAAATGCCGACTCTTTTGGTTCGTCTAGCGAACAGAAAACGAATTCCTGGAACATTTCGGTGACTGTGAGTGACGATGACTTTGAGTCGTTGGACACAAGCCTTGCGACGATTGCCCGAAATGCGGATGGACTGCTCCCGTACACAAAGTTGTTCCGCCTGAAAAAAGGGAGCGTCTTGATTGACAAGGGGACGGAAATTGGCTTTGATTATGTTGGCTCGGCACCGGATCTTGGACCTTACGAATATGGCGAAATTGCAGCAGAATCCAGTTCTTCGGAAGTGTCTTCTAGCAGTGCTGCAACGACTGTTATTCGCCGCAGGGTGGCCCCTGCTGACAGGCGTAAAGTTGCTCCGAGGTTCAATGCATTGGGGCGTTCGGTAAAATCCGCGGAACCTTTCCGTTGGAGCGTCAGTTGGTTTTAATAAAGAGGAGGAAAAATGAAAGCAAAATATTTGGCAATTCTCTTGATGAATGTGGGGCTCTTTGCGGCTACCCCTAACTTCGATATGGTGGGGTATGCCACTTTGGAAGGGGGCACTACCGGCGGTAACGGGGGCAAGGTTGTGGAAGTCTCCAACTTTGCAGAATTTAAGCAGTACGCCGAAGATTTGGAAACTCCTTACGTCATTATCGTGAAGGGTGAAATCAATACCGGTATCAAGACGTTTATCGATGAAAATGGCCATGTGGCCTCTTCGGGTACGGCAACGACTTATGGCGAATTGGTCTTGGTCGGCAATAACAAGACGATCATCGGTAAAGGCGAATCGGCGTTCCTTAATCGAGTGGGCCTGATGATTCAGAATAAACATAACATCATCATTCGTAACATCAAGTTCACCATGAGCGATGTTCCCATTAGCAAGACCGACGAAAACAAGGTGATCGCTTTCCGCAATGGGACAGAAGTTGTCCTCAATGACCCGGACTGCATCGCGATTTCTGCGGACTCTGCTGCCACTAACTGGGCTGACAAGAATAAGCAGGGAAGCCATAACATTTGGATCGATCACTGCGAATTCTATAATGCCTACACCAGCAACAAGGACCGCTACGATGGTCTGCTGGATGCCAAGAACAACATTTACAATGCGACTTTTAGCTGGAATTATTTCCACAACCATCATAAGGGAAGCCTCATTGGCAATAGCAACGGAGATAGTCTTCGTCATGAAATAACTATCCACCATAACTTTTATAAGGACCTGGATGCGCGTACTCCCATGATGCGCCATACTAAAATTCACCTTTATAACAACTATGTTCTCGGTCAGGGAACAGGCAACGGCCCGAATGTTCGCTATGGTTCTGACGACTACTTTGAAAATAATCACTATGCGGGCCTCAGCAAGGCGATTTTCGCTGGTGATGATGGCGTGGCTACCATTGTTGGAAACTATTACGAAGGCTGCGCCAACTTCCAGAGTAGTGGCTGTAACAGCAAAAAAATGAAGATTTCCGTAAATCCCGGTACTTCGCTTACTTCCAAGGATACCGCATGGGTCACTTACGATACGGAAATCCCTAAGGGAACTTTCAATCCCAAGAGCGTCTACAGCTATAGTGCAGATCCCGTAGGCGATGTGAAGGGCTTGGTGACAAATTATTCTGGCATTGGTAAAATTGATATCAGCGAATATGAAAAAGGAACGAAAATCGACCCGGTGATTGTTAGCTCAAGTTCTGTCGCCGAAGTAAGTTCTAGTAGCGTTACGAATTCTTCAAGTAGCTCCGAAAACACAACGCGGTTGATTGCAACCGATGTCGAGTTCACCATTTCGCCTATGACCAAGGTGCAAATTTTCTCCTTGACAGGAAAACTGATCAAGCAGGGCTTTTACAGCGAATGGGAACAATTGAAGTCTAGCCTCCCGCAAGGCCACTACATTGTGCGAGGGCTTCACCAAACATTAATATTCCAGTCCCGAAGAAAATGCTCTCGTCTTTAAGGTAGTGGAGCAATCGTTGTCTGTAGACAACACGTAAACAAAGTTTTCGATACTCCTTAGCTTGCTAGGGAGTATTTTTTATATCAGCATAAAAGTTGGAGTGTGTTATGCAAAAAAGTTGTTTGGGATTGATTCCAGGCGCCGTTTTGTCGGCTGCCTTAGGTGTTCACACATACGCTGCGTCGGGTGATGCTTACACATGGCCCGGTTACCGCAGCGACCTGGATTACGACACGAAGTCTAATCTGGGCGACATTCAGCCGCCGACCAAGTTCAACAACAATTGTTCGGGCGTTACCGGAAAGAAGGCCGGTAAATGGTGGGCGTTTTATTGGGGCAAGGATCGCGACAGCCGCATTACCGACGTGACAATTGATTCGATTCTCAAGAAGTACGATACCGATTTCGAGTACCTGTACAATGAGATGGGATGGGCGCCGGATGCCCAGGCGCAAGAAGGCCAGTACAGTGCCGTTTATTACTATGGCTCGGGTACTTGTGCCGGTGGTGCGAAGGACGATACCACGGGTGGTTGGCAGACATGGGTGGCGGGCTACACGGCGGTGGCGGCTTCGTTCTATCCGCTCTACAGTTTCAATACAAGTTGCCCTTACCGTGATCGTGTGGCGCAGATGGATGCGATGATTCACGAGGGAATCCACTCGATGACGAACGGTTACCCCGGTGCAAAGGATGCGCACTGGTTCCAAGAAGCGGGCAACACCTGGATTCAGCAGGATATGTTCAGCCACCGCGATGGTGTATACAGCGGTATGGGATTTCTGAATGCAGCGACGGTTATTGCCCCCTTTATGCCGATTGAAACTTATTCGGGCTGGCTGATTGACGGTACCTTCGGTGGTCCTGGTGGCGGTGCCGATGACGGTGGTGTGACCGGCAAGAATCAGCGTTATCTGCTGGGGGGCTCGCAGTACAGCAACATCTTCCCGACGTTTATCGGCACATGGATTGGAACGGGTGCGGTTCGCTGGATTTACGGAAACGCTTACGGCAAGACCAAATACCTGCTTGAAACCTACGGCCTTGACAAGGGCCTTGGCGATGCGGGCGTGCGCAGGCTCATTACCGAATTCCGCGCAAGGCTTGCGATGCTTGACATGAAAAAATGGTCCGGCGAAATCAAGAATTTGCTGAACCAGCATTTTGGAAGCGACACCTACTGGGAACAGGACATGTGGGACAATAACAGGAAAAGCTACACCTGGACCATGACGCCTTACCAGACGGTAACGGAAAGCAACGGTTACCTTGTACCGAATCAGGAAACAACTCCGGGTTGGTCTGGCTCGAACGTGGTTCCGCTGAAGGTGCAAAACGGCGCAAAGGAAGTAACCGTGAGCTTCTACCCGAACGGCGCGAATTCCAATAACAGTAACATGAATTTCTTGCTGTGCTATCGCGCGACCGACGGTACGCCTGTGTACAGTGAACCCATTACGGGTGAAGGCTCCGCGACGCTTCGCTTGGACAAGACGCCTTCTTCGACGAATGGCACGCAGATGGTTTTCGCGGTCATCGTGAATACCGATTACCAGTACACCGGCAATACGGGAATTCGCAAGCTGCATTACGATTATAAGTTGAAACTGGAAACGGGCGTAAGTGGCGCAGGGGCTGCAAACGTCAAGTACTACAACGACTTCAAATTGGATTACAAGTGGCCCGAAATCGGCGAAACCCCGGTTGCGTCCAGTAGTTCCTTTGCGTCGAGCAGCTCTGTCGCACCAGCAAGTTCTAGCAGCGTGCCGGCATCCAGCAGTTCCGAAAAGGTTGTCGCGGACAATGCCACGACGTACACCATCACGGTGACGCTGCCGATTGACGACAATTATGCGACGGTTGCGGCAAAATTTGATGTAAATGAAATCGCGCAAAAGCTTGGACTTACTGCGGCGACTCTTTCCCAGGCGACCTTCTTTGCCCAGGAAAGCGATGGAAACATCGTCACCAACAGCACCGCCACCGCTCCGGGTCACTGGTTCGGTAAAGACGGCAAGGTGGTGGAATGGGGTGAGTCCGCCTACGTGTTCAGCGAAGCCGACTTGTCGAAGGGGACGCTTGCCGTCGGACATTATCCGAACAGCGTGAAGGACGGCGAAAAGTACAGCTTTACGCAGGGGCTTTCGTACAACGGAAAGTCGGTGCTGTTCAAGGTAAATGTGACTATCACCAACGAAAAAGGGAGTGGAGATGCGACAACGGCGTTGATGTATGGACTCGAGGGGCTTTCGAATCATGTTGACCTTGCGCTTCGTCGCGGACAAATCGAGGTCCGTTACATGCTTCCACAGCGCGACAATGTGAAAATCAGCCTGTTTACGGGATTTGGTGCTTTAATTGCCCAAGAAATGGTTGGCGTGCAGAACGCAGGTGCGCATACGCATTCTTTTGACCTAAGTCAAATGCCGGCGGGATCCTATATCGTGAAGGTGACAACCGGCAGCTACCGCGAAGCGAAATCAATAAACATTTTCCGATAAATCGATGATACCAAACAAAGGCGCCCCGGCGAATGCCGGGGTGCTTTTACATTGACGAGGCACAGAGCTTTTTTTTTGAAAGGCTTCTTTTTTTTGTAAAATGTGGACTTTTTTTAGTGGAATATTGTAGAAATAGCATCATTTTTCCTTAAATAGTGTAAAAACTATTGACTTTTAATTGCAAAAAGTGTAGATTTTTTATATATTCTCTGGAAAGGAGTGTGGTATGGGTGTATTGGAAACATTCAGGGCGGCGTGTGTCGCCTTATCTCTCGCGGCTGTTGCCGCATTTGCGGCCTCGGTCGCCGTTCACGATCCTTCCGTCATTGTGGTCTATAAGGACGCGGGCGGGAATTCGTATCCTGAAAACGATGCGGCCAAGTCGCGGACGAAGTATTATTACATATTCGGGACCATGAACGGGGCGGCATATTCCCGCGATATGCTGGACTGGACCCCGTTTACGCCGCAGCTTTCGAGGGGCGGCACGGTGTATGTCACTGGCAACGAGGCCAGGGACGATTACTACAGCGTGTTCAAGGCGGAAGCCGACTATGCGGAACATACGAATTCCGCGACCGCCAAGGGGAACCTGTGGGCGCCCGATATCGTGTGGAACAAGAAGCTGAAAAAGTGGTGCCTGTACTTTTCGATGGCGGGCGAGGACTGGAAAAGTTCCATTGTGCTCCTGACATCCGACAAGATCGAGGGGCCGTACGAGTACAAGGGTGCGGTCGTCTACGGCGGGATGGACAAGCAGACGGCGGGTTCTGCCGCCAATGCCGACTACGCGAAGGTGACGGGTTCTTCGACAATCGACGAGCGTTACTATATCGCAAACAACGGTGTCACTAATTTGGGCAAGTGGGATGGCGGCTATGGTTCCAGCTGCATCGACCCGAACGTGTTCTACGACGAGGATGGAAACCTGTGGCTCCTGTACGGTTCGTGGAGCGGCGGGCTTTTCTTGGTCAAGCTCGATGAGTCTACCGGTCTCAGGGACTATTCGTACAAGTACGGGAACAACGGCGCTGCCAAGTGGAGCGGGACTTCGATGCTCGAGGACCCTTACATGGGCATCCACGTGGGTGGCGGTTATTATGTGAGTGGCGAGGGTTCGTACATCCAGTATTTCAAGGATGCGGACGGCAATGGCTACTACTACCTGTTCGTGAGTTACGGGTTCTATTCACCCGAGGGCGGCTACACCATGCGCGTGTTCCGCAGCAAGGACGTGAAGGGGCCTTATGTCGATGTGGATGGGACTCCTGCGATTTTTGAAAAGTTTATCCTGAACTATTGGGGCAATACCGACCGCGGATTCCCGATTGTCGCGAATTACCGCTGGAGTTTCTGGGCCGAAGACCGGGCCGAAATTGCGGATGGGCACAATTCGCTGTTGCGCGACGACGATGGCGGCATGTATCTGGTTTATCACCGCAAGTTCAACAACCATACGGGTTGGCACAATGTCGAGACTCACCAGCTGTTCTTTAACAGGATGGGCTGGATTGTGGCGGCACCTTTTGAGTATCATGAGGGTTACGGGCTACCGGCGCGTGCGCTCGACCGCAGCGATGTTGCTGGCCCGTACAAGGTGATTATGCATAACCCGCCCAGGAACAACCCGCAGACCTGGGAAGATTCCGTGGCGGTGAACCAGGAACAGAACATGCAGCTCAATGCCGACGGTACGGTGACAGGCGCCTACACGGGAACCTGGGATTACGACTATGCGAAGGGTCGGAGCTACGTGACGCTTACTCTGGGTGGAACTGTCTACGAGGGCGTGGTGCTTGACCAGTTGCAGAACGATATGAGCGAGCGGACGCTTACGTTCTCGGCGATGAACAAGGCGGGAAACCGTGCCTTCTGGGGTTACCGTGTGCCGAAAACCGAAGTGCTGCAGGATGCCCGCTATTACGGCGACAGCGTGAAGGTCGTTGGGAAAAAGGACTTTAGCACGGCATGGGATGCCTATGACGAATTTGAGTCTGTGAAGGTAAGCGGGAACTTTGTCACGGAATTTGAATTCAGGAACAAGGTAAAGAGCGGAGCCGAAAACTGGAACAACTGGGTGCTCGTCTTTAGGAACGGTGGCGACATGTGGTACCTGCGTGCCGACGGCTATTCCGTGGAAACGCTCGGTGGCGAAAATACGGTGCACTACTGGAATGCCTGGGGTGAAAACTGGGATGCCTTCAAGAAGATGTACGACGGTGCAAAAGTCCGCCTGCGTGCAGAAAAGGACGGCTACCTGATAAATGTGTATGCGTTCTTGCGCGGTGCGGCGAAGGATGGATCCGACTCGCTAGTGTATGCGGTTACGGCTACGGGGACACCGGTTGGCGATTACGAAATCTTGCTCGGTGCCGACGCGGCGTCGCTCGAGTTGAGCCGCGTTGCCTACGGAGTACTTGAAAACCGCATCGTGGCGGGTACGATAAACGACGGTGGCGAATACAATGTAGCGTTCAATGCGCAGAAGACGACTGAATACAAGGTCTCGGGCGACTTTAGCGCAACATTCCGCTTTATGAATTACGGAAACAAGCCGGTTTACGGGCTTGCCGATGCGAACAAGGTGAACAACTGGGACAATTACATTGTGCGTGCGACTGCCGGCGGGGCGACGACGCTGTTGCGTGCCGATGCCTTTGCGATGGATAACGCGGGGACGTTCGATTACGATTTCGACTGGAACTGGGACGATTTCGCTGGCATCATGCGCAACGCCGAAGTGGTGATGGATGTCTCGCGCGAAAAGGATGTCGTTACCTACTCGGCCCGCATCACGGCGCAAAATGGCAAGGCGTATCACTACAAGGCGGTAAACAGGGGCGCATCGACTGCCGAGATGTCGCTCGGGTTTACTTGTGAGAAGAGTGTGGTCGACCTGCTTTCAGTTTCCGTGAATAGCGTGGCGGGCGACAGCACGCAAATCCAGGTGGAAGATCCAGATTCTTCGACCACGTCGTTTGCGGTTCGCAATGGCGTTGAAACGGGACGCAGCCTGCAGGATATGCGTGGTGCGAAGGTTTACGATGTTCGCGGTCGCCTTCTGGGAACTGCGGACAGCCCGCGGGTAAAGGAAATGCGTTTGCGCAAGGCCCGACAGCCCGTTTTTGCGAAGTAACAAAAGCACCGCAGGTGCCCACGAAGAAACTTGTTTTAACGCATACGCTCGCGTATGCGCGAGGCAAGCGTTGCTTGCCGAAGTTTTTTGTTGTGTTCCCGCCGTTGTCTATGGACAACCGGAAGTGTGGTGGTGAAGGTACTATTTGGAGTGCCGGAGATATATTATAGGTGCAGGTTCCCGGTGGTGCGGGGGCCTGTAATTCAAAGAAAGGATTGGATGATGAAAAAGTTGTGGATGTTTGGGCTTTCGCTCGCGCTTGGAGTGGGTATGTCGCAGGCGGCTCGCCAGATGGAATGGCTGAACCGCGGCTTGGTCGCCGTAAAGACGACTAACGGAGTTTTCCTCAGTTGGCGAGTTCTCGGAACAGACGGTAATACGACCGGTTTTAACCTGTACCGCGATGGCGAGAAAATCTCGAGCCTCAGCGGGACACAGGCGAGCAACTATACCGACGCGAAAGGGACAACCTCGAGCAGGTATTCCGTAAAGGCTGTCATAAACGGCAAGGAACTTGCATCTGACGATGCCGTACCCGTGTGGGGCGAGCAGTTCTTGACAGTGAACCTGGACAGGCCTGCAGGCGGTAGCGACTACACCTACAGTCCCAACGATATTGCCGTGGGCGATGTGGATGGTGATGGCGAGTTCGAGTTGGTTCTCAAGTGGGATCCGAGCAATTCCAAGGACAATTCCCAGAAGGGAAAGACGGGCAACGTCATCATTGACTGTTACAAGATGAGCGGCAAAAAACTTTGGCGCATTGATCTGGGCGTAAACATCCGTGCGGGGGCGCACTACACGCAGATGCTCGTGGGTGACTACGATGGCGACGGCAAGGCGGAACTTGCCGTAAAGACAGCGCCGGGAACGAAGGATGCCAGCGGAAAGTACCTGAGCAAGGGCGCAGCGGCCAATGCGGCACATACCAGCGATTACCGCAATTCGAGTGGATACATTCTGACCGGTGACGAATACCTCACGGTTTTCAACGGCGAAACGGGACTTGAAATGGCGACCGTCGCCTATAATCCAGGGCGCGGTACGGTAAAGAACTGGGGCGACAGTTACGGGAACCGCGTCGACCGCTTCCTTGCGACAAATGCCTATCTCGACGGCAAGAAACCGAGCATGGTTTTCCAGCGTGGCTACTACACCCGAATGGCAATTACCGCCTACGATTGGGATGGCAAGACACTTTCACAACGCTGGTATTACAACGCAGCCACGAGCGGACAGGAATGTTACGGGCAAGGCAATCACAACATTTCCGCAGGCGACGTGGATGGCGACGGCTTTGATGAAATTATTGAAGGAAGTTGCGCCGTTGACCACGATGGAAAATTCATGTACCGCACAGGCAAGGGCCACGGCGATGCCATGCACTTGAGCGATCTCGACCCCGATAATCCCGGTCTTGAAGTTTGGCAAGTTCACGAAGAAAAGCCCTACGGCTACGATTTGCACGATGCCCGTACCGGCAAGCTACTTTTTAACGAAACGAGTTCGGGCGATAACGGGCGCGGTGTCGCAGGCGACGTCGATTCCAACAGCCGCGGACATGAGCTCTGGTCTGCTGCAAACTGGAACACCTATACGGCTAAGGGAAAAATCTGGAAGGCCGACAAGCGCCCCGCCTACAACTTCCGTATCTACTGGGATGGTGACCTGCTTGACGAACTTTTGGACAATACGACTATCAGCAAGTGGGACCATGCAAAGCAACAGAGCAATACGCTTTTCCAAATGCAGGGCAACAGTTGCAATACCACCAAGGCGACACCGAATTTCAGCGGTGACATTCTGGGCGACTGGCGCGAGGAAGTCATCTTGCACGATGGAGCCTCCAAGCTTTACATTTACACGACGACCACGCCTACCGAACATCGCATGTACACGCTTGCGCACGACCCGGTTTATCGCAATGGCATGAGCTGGCAGAATACCGCCTACAACCAGCCGCCGCATCTGGGTTTTTGGCTGCATGGCAACAAGGGCAAGTTCCCGAAGCCGGACATCGTGCTGATAGGCGACAACACGCCGAAGGCGGCCGCGATTGTCAAGCAGGGCGCAGGTAGTTCGAGCCAGGTGATTGTGAAGGGTGATTCGATTGTCCCGTTCACCTTCGCGATCCAGCATGCGGATGGGGCGAATGTTGACGGGCTCCCGGCAGGCGTGACGGCCGTGTGGAATGCGACGACATCATCGCTCTATTTTAGCGGGACCCCCGTTGTCGAGGGCGAGTTTACCTATACGATTACGACGAAAGGCGGGAATGCTGACTTTGGCGAAGCGACTCGCAACGGAAAATTCACCATTCTGAGTGTCGTGGAATCGGGACCTGCTCCTCTTATGGTTCGGAGCGATATCGAGGCGGCGGTACCGACCGATGCAAAGGGAGCCTTTGCCGACAACCACGAGAATTTCCGCGGCACGGGATTCTACGATTTCGAAAACAGTCTCGATAGTTACGGCATTTACCACCTGGTTTCGCCGAAGGAATACAAGAATGCAACGATGGTGCTGCGCTACGCCCACGGCAAAACGGATACGCGTCGCATTATGGTGAAGATGAATGAAAACCTGGTCGGTTCGCTGACGTTCAAGCCCACTGCCGATTGGGATACCTGGGATAGCGTCTCGGTGGGTGTTTCGCTCCAGAAGGGGTTGAATGTGCTTTATCTGAAATCGCTGGAAGAGGCGGGTGCACCGAACATCGATCAGATCGGTTTTGATGTCGAAGGCGTGGTGCTTTTTGAGGATTCAACGCAACTCTCGGCGATAGACACCTTGAGCGCTGAAGTCGCGGGAGACTCTTCGGGAACGACGGGACTTACCCGTGGCGATTACACCGCAGAAGACGACTTTGCAGGTAACATTCGCGTTGCTGCCGGAATACACCTGAATCTTGCAGATGGTACGCTGATTGCCCGCGAATCGGGGTATGCCCAGGTGGATTTCTTTGACATGACTGGCCACCAGGTGGCGCGCCTTGCAAGAAATGTTCCGGCAGGAGCGTCTGACTTGTCCCGCGAAATCAGGGCTCTCCCCGAGGGCGTCTACATGGTCCGTGTCAAGTTCAATGGTCGCACGATGCAGAATGCGGTGCAGGTAAGAGTAGAACGGTAGTTTCCTAACTAAACGATACGTCCCGGCGGAAGCCGGGGCGTTTTTTTGCACCGCAGGTGCTCACGAAGAAACTTGTTTCGAGTGCAGG
The DNA here is from genome assembly GCF_002210325.1 of Fibrobacter sp. UWB1. NCBI lineage: Bacteria > Pseudomonadati > Fibrobacterota > Fibrobacteria > Fibrobacterales > Fibrobacteraceae > Fibrobacter > Fibrobacter sp. UWB1. The sequence continues at coordinate 33,930 of NZ_MWQL01000011.1, read as the reverse complement.
GAGGGTCTTAGGGAGGATGGAGCCCTCCCTAGTCTCATGCCACCGCAGGTGCCCGCCGTAGTCCGCGGACAACTGGAAATTTCTTTTACCCTACCCCCGGAGCAAATCCGAGGGTATTTTTGTGGGCAGAAAGGAGTTTTGTATGGGATGTTTGAACTCTATTCGCGTATTGGGCCTCTCGGCGGCGCTTGCCTTTGCCGCATCGCCCGTCATCAAGGTCGATTTTGACATGAGCGGCCGCAATTCGAGCGAGGTTACGGAACCGAATTACGTGCCCTGGGTGGTTTCGGGTGTTTCTTCGAAGGACACGACGCTTTCGGGCGTGAAGGTGAATGTCGCCGGAAATGCTAACCTCAAGGCCAACTGGTACAAGGCCGGGGTGCAGTCCCCGAGCTATGCGCGCCTTGTGTGCGACGGCGTGATGGTCGAAGGCGGTGGGGCGATTACGCTCACCTTCTCGAATCTTGCGGCAGGGACGCACAGCCTCCTTTTGTACCTGAACAATGTCGATGGGACGGCGGCAAGCAACAGCATCGATGTCTACGTGAACAATTCGAAGCAGACGTCGGTCAAGCCCACGAATCGTGCGCTCTCGACAGGCGAGGCGGCGATTGCCTACGTGACTTTTAATGTAAGCGGTACGGGTGCCTCGACCGCGATAAAGTTGAATACGGGCACGGTTACCCTGAACGGCTTTGAGCTGAACGTGCCCAATGCGGCGGCACAGGCGACAGGGCCTTCGCCTGCGGATCTGGATTATCACGCTCCGCACGAAAACGGCACGCTGACGCTTTCGTGGACGGCGGCGAAGTCGGCCGTAAAGCATCGCGTCTATTTCGGGACGGATTCGGCGGCTGTGCTTGCGGCAACGCCCTCGAACACTGCGGTTTACATGGGTGAACAATCCGGCAGTTCGTATAAGGTGAGCGGTACGACTCCGCTTCAGACATACTACTGGCGCGTAGATGAGGTCGATGCGAACGGAACGGTCACGGCAGGGAATGTCTGGTCGTTCAAGCCGGGCCGCGTCGCGTTCGAGGGTGCCGAAGGTTATGGCCGCAATGCGGTCGGCGGGCGCGGCGGCAAGGTAGTGTACGTGACGAACCTGAACGACGACGGCGCGGGCTCCTTGCGCGAGGCGTGCACGGCAGAAATTGGCCCGCGTACCATCGTGTTCAAGGTGTCGGGAATGATCCAGCTGAAATCGCGCCTGGTCTGCAATCAGGATTACGTGACGATTGCGGGGCAGACGGCTCCCGGCAAGGGTATTACCATCAAGAGCGCCCCCATCGGGTTCACGGGCAAGGACATGGTCATCCGCTTCATGCGCGTGCGCCTGGGCTACGGCGCCACCTACGACGGTATGGGGCTCACCGGTGGCGACCACAGCATATTGGACCATGCGAGTATCAGCTGGACGATTGACGAAGCCTTCAGTAGCCGAGGCGGCAAGAACCTTACGCTGCAGCGCACGCTGATTTCGGAAGCGTTGAACATTGCGGACCACCAGAATTACCCCGTCGGGACGGGACACGGGTATGCGGCGACTATCGGCGGCGATATCGGCAGTTTCCACCACAACCTGCTTGCACACAATGCGGGCCGCAACTGGAGCCTGGGCGGTGGCCTCGACGGGAACGGCTACTACGCGGGTCGCCTTGACATATTCAACAACGTTGTCTATAACTGGGTGAGCCGCGTGACCGATGGCGGTGCGCACGAGGTGAACTTCGTGGGCAATTACTACAAGGAGGGCGCCGCCACTACCTTGCACGGCTATACATTGCGTGCGCAGCTCGAAGGTACGGGCAAAGGCTCGCAGGCGTATTATTACCACAACAATATTCTCGAGGCTGCGGGCGGCAAGTTCACTTGCGATGGCACCAACGACAATTGCGGTCGCGAGTATTCGCTTTCCGGCGGGCAGGTGCTGGATTGGGAACCCTGGAACAGCAAGCCCTTCTTTGCCTCGTATGCGACTGTCCAGAGCGCGAAGGCCGCCTACAAGGATGTGCTGAGCGATGTGGGCCAGCGCATGCCGGTACTTGACAATCACGACACCCGCGTGATAAACGAGACCAAGAACGGAACCTACAGCATGAAGGGGTCCGTGGGTGGCATGGCGGGCATTCCCGACCGCGAAACCGACGTGAAGGATACGGCGAACATCAAGGGATGGGAGCCTTACCCGAGCGAAATCCGGGCCGACGACTACGACAGTGATTTGGACGGGCTCCCTGACTGGTGGGAAAATATGTACGGGTACAATCCGAAGTCGAAGAGCGGTGACTTTAGCGATGCGAACAAGGATCGCCTGGGTGACGGTTGGACAGAACTCGAACGTTATCTCGAATGGATGGCCCGTGCGCACTACACCTTCGCGAAGGGCGAAACCCAAGTAATAGACCTTTCCCAGTTTACTGCGGGTTATGATAATGGAACCTATACCGTTTCTGCCCCGACGGGCGTGACGGCGACCGTGAACGGTTCCAGGTTGACGGTGAAACTCGCCGACAGCTTTGCAGGTGCGGGCTACGTGCAATTTACGCTGAAGGACAACGCGGGCGATACCTTTAGCCGCTACATCGGCGTGACGCAGGGACTTGCCGTAAACGCTTCGCAGGGCGGACAAGACGAAAACGACACGACATCTGTTGTTGCGGGCGATACGACTGCGACAGGAGATTCTACGACAACATCGTTAAGGCCGCGTGCGCAGAGAAAGCATGTAAATGGCCTTGGACGCATCTACGACACGCAGGGACGCCTCTTGAAGCAGCGAAAACATAGGGGCTTTTACCTGACGCGATAAATTTTTAGTATAATAAGATGAAAAGATGGTCGATTATGGGAATGTTTGGTACAAAAACGACAGTTTCGGCGCTTTGCCTAACAGTGTTTGGTTTTATCGGGGCAGGTGCCGAGCCGCTGGCTTTCCCTGAGGCGCTGGGTTTTGGCGCGCAGGTCACGGGTGGCCGTGGCGGCAGCGTTTATCACGTGACGAACCTGAACGATGACGGTGCGGGTTCTTTCCGCGATGCGGTGAGCCAGGGTAACCGCATCGTGGTTTTTGACGTGGGTGGCATCATCAACATCAAGACGGCAGTTTCCATCAAGAGTAACATTACCATCGCGGGGCAGACGGCCCCGGGCGAGGGAATCGCCATTCACGGCGGCAAGCTCAGTACCGGCAAGCAGAGTAATATCATTATCCGCTACCTGCGAATTCGTCCGGGCGAAAATACCGCCTCCGAAAAGGACGATGCGCTCAACCTTTACGATTCCAAGAACGTAATTGTGGACCACTGCTCGGTGGAACTTGCACCGTGGAACAACTTCGGCGGTTCTTCGGACAATGCAAGCTACCGCGTTACGGGCATTACGGTGCAGAACTCGCTGATTGCAAACCCCATCGGGCAGCAGTTTGGGGCGCACATCGAATCGGTGGATGGCACTTGGGCTTGGTACTACAACGCCTTCGTAAACACGCACAACCGAAACCCGCTTGACAAGATTAACGACGTGTTCGTGAACAACATCCTCTACAACTTCGAGGCGGGCTACACGACGCACACTAGCACGCACTTCAATCACGATATCGTGAACAATTACTTTGTCTATGGCCCGAAGGGGAGTAACCCGTGGTTCCAGGTGGACAAGAACCAGAGTATCTACGCGAGCGGCAACATGATAGATACGGACCGCGATGGAAAACTGAACGGCGGGCCTTCGAGCATTTATTATTATCAGGGCGTGGGCGAGGAACTTGCGAAACCCTGGAGCGAACTTACGACATCGGGCCCGATGCTCAGTGCAGCAAGTGCGTGGCGCTATGTGACGTCGCAGAGCGGCGTGCTTCCGTACGACGACATCGATTCGCTGGTGTGGTACCAGGTGAATACGCTTGGAACGGCCGGTGCGCTCGTGAAGAGCGTGGGCGCGATGGGGCTCAAGACCAACAACGGCTGGGGCGAGGTGATTGCGGGGAAGGCCGCGACCGATTCCGACAAGGATGGCATGCCGGATTACTTCGAAGAGGCTCTTGGTTATGACAAGTCAAAAGATGACGCGATGACCAAGGAAAGCGATGGCTACGTGCGTATTGAGAAGTATATCAACTGGCTGGGCGCCATGCATGCGACGGCTGCGGGCGGCACTCTCGATTTTGACCTGCGCACGATTACGCGCGGGTTCAAGGATGTATCGCCGACCTACAGCGTGTCGGCTGCGGAGAATGGGACAGTGGAACTTGCGGGTGACGGCTATACGGCAAGGTTTGCGCCTAGGGCGAATTTCAGCGGGCTTGCCTCGTTCAAGTACACCGTGAAGGGTAACGACAATACCGAATATACGGGCCGCGTCGAGGTGCTGGTGGAAAAATCCGCCGGCGCAGATACTTCGACTGTGCTGCCGCAGGACTCGTCATCTGTTGTCGCGGGTGATTCTACGGCGACGGATTCGACAACCGTGATACGGGGCCTTCGTCGTGCACACCCTGCCGACATGCGCGGGGCTACGCATAAGGAATACCGCGACCTGAAGGGACGTCGCTTCGACAGGCAGATTCCCTACAGGGTAATGTTCTAGGTTCTATTTGGTGTAAATCTTATGCTCGGCCATGTAGAGGGCCAGATAGTCTATGACGCCGGAATCGGCGCCTTTTACAGGAATATAGCGCAGGTTGTTTTGCGCATCGGCAATAACGGCTAGCCCCGCGATGAAGTTAATCCAATGGTAATCCTCGTGATACTTGAGGGCGACCTTTTTCTGTGAACCGAAAACGGCGAGTGGCATCACAAAGATGTCGTGCGATACCATGATGGTGATGCGTTTCCACTTGGATAAATTTTTCAGGATGACCGCTTGCATGAATTCTTGTGCGCGGGGCTCCATTTCGTAAAATGTTTCCGGGTATCCGCCTTCGTATGCCCAGCGTGCCATCAGTTCGACTGAACTGCCCTTTAGGCCGAGCGCGGTCGCTTGCTTTGCGAGGGAATCGGCCGAAATTTTCAAAAACCAATTGCCGGTAATGTCGTAATTCGTGATGAGTTTCGGGGACGTCGCTTCGCCGCGTCCTTTTGAGATTTGGTTTGCGGTTTCGTTCGTGCGCACGAATCCCGAAGTGACGTACGAGAATTCTTCTTCGCTCTTGAGGGTTGCCCCTAGATCCTGCGCCATCTGGATTCCGTTTGCGGTGAGTTCAGTTTCCAAAGCCACATCGTCTTCACGTTCGGAATGGCGGATGATAAAAACGGCCTTTTCGTCGGGGGCAAGACTCTTGTAGACGTCGGCGACCGTGGCGAATCCGTCTTTGTCCAAGACGATTTCCGGAGAGGGTTCAATGACTTCTGACGAAGAAGATTCCTCGATTGAAGAGGAATAGTCGACATATGGTTCTGCGGACGAAGACAGAGCGTGTGGAATATGTTCGCTAGAAGAGTATGCCGGAATGGCCGAGGATGACATTGCCAGAGAAGGCATTGCCGAGGACGACCATTCCGGGGAATCTTGCTCGGACGACGGCACGGGTATCCAGGAGTGATTGGAGGCTTTGTCGGACGAGCTTGATTCAATATCGGGGTTAGATACTTTGTCGTTGCATGCCGTGAGTGCTGCAATACATGCTGTGGCAAAGATGAAAATGTACGTGCGCATTATGACCCCCACTGATAATCTCCTGGTTCGTAAACGGGATTTTCGCCGTTGAAGCCGCGGGGACGTTTGATTTTGTCATCGAAAAGGGTCTTGTTGAATATGCGGAAGTCGCCTCGTTCGTAGCTTTGGAATGAAATGTGGCAGAAAATGGGGCCTGCAGGCATGTATTCGCTATAGCTCATGGTGCGTTCGCCAGCGGTGTAGAGGTAGTTGAAGTATTTCCCGTTCAGCACGATGTGTAGCCCGATGTTACCCACAGTGAACCAGCGGCCTTTTGCGAGAATATTCTCGTGGTGCGTATCGTCGTAATCCATGACTACGAATTCGGCATCACCATTCTTGTCGAGGTGGAATCGGTATTTGTGGTTGCCTCCGCAACAGCGCCCGTCAAAGAACCAGGTGTATCCACTTGCGGCAGCAATACGCGGGTCGCGCACGCTTGTGTCGGGGTGGGCGAGCTGTTCGTCTGTCACGAGGCGCTCGGGCTCAACGGCGGCGATCAACTGTTCCAATGTTTTCGGGTTGCTTACGGTCGTAAGGCTTACCTTGTTCTTAGCTTCGCTTGCAGCACGGCGGTACAGGCGGTACGGAATGCCGTCGTCACTGATCATGGTGAGCTCATCTTGACTGAATACGTAGTAGGCGTACGTCTTGGTCCCGGTTTTGGTGACCACGTTAAAGCTGCGGTTGTTGAGCGTGTACCATTGTCCAGAAACGTTCGGGAATCCTGAAACGGCTGCAATTCCGTCTTCGCCGATGACAACGGTGTAGTCATCGCTGATCCAGGCTTCGTCGGCTGCGGTAATGAGGCGGCAGTCGCGGTTTTTGTCTCCGACACAAACCGCGACGCTCGGGTTCGCCGCTTCGCAGGCGCTAATCATTCCCGGCGGAAGTTCGGTAGAGGCCCCTAGCCTAAATCCCATGTCGGCGGCGCCATCGCGGCTACGGATAGCCCTGCGGCTCACCCGAGCGAATTCGGCGGGCTCGCCGTAACTGCCGCCACGTCGCGTCTTGTTGCCAGACCCCGTGAGTTGAACCGGGTTGACTTTGTCGCCTGCGGTATAGCCCACGAGCCAGTCATACACCCATTCCCAGGAATTTCCGCTCATGTCGTGGAGCCCGAGCTTGTTAGGCTTTTTGGTGGCGACATCGTGTGCCTTGCCGCCGCTGTTTTCGGAGTACCAGGCGACATCGTCAATGGCGTTGCCTCCTGAGAATTTGAAGCCGTCGGCAATCCCATCCTTACCTCCGCGAGCTGCAAATTCCCATTCGGCATCGGTAAGCAGGCGGTATTGCCTGCCTGTCAATTGCCCTAATTTACAAGCGAAATTGTTCGCGTCAAACCAATTTACGCCTATTTTGGGGGCATTCCCCGATTCCCATGCGTTTTTCTTGCCGCCCATGACAGCGTTCCATTGGCTGACCGTGACTTCGGTTTTGGCGATAAAGTAATCGCTGACGGTTACCTTGTGCGCGGGAGTCTCGTAAATTTTGTCTTGTTCGGCGCAGTTGTCGCACCCGCGTGTGTACGAACCTCCCGGAACATGAACCATGTCAAATAAGACGCCGTTTACGGTATCGGTAAAATTTGCGGGTGCAATATATGAAAATCCGGTTTCGCTTGAAGAACTTGGAGAGGCTACAAGTTCACCAGACGAGGAGGAGCTAATAAACAAGACGTCCGATGAACTTGTTGCAGTGAGTCCGCTCGAAGAATGGGTATCGCCTGCGCTGAAAGCGGTTTCGGAGCTGATTTCCTGAAGAGAATCAGCGTTTGACGAATCCGGAAAATTCGTTGCTGAGGAATCGCCCTCGGTGGGGGGAGTTAACCCACTTTCGGGCGATTCCGAGCAACCTCCAAACATCCCAGCGATAATGGTAACCGCTATAACACCCGAGGAAAACTTGTGCATACGCACCCCCATCGAGTCTACATCCTTAACCGGTTCTAATATAAACTTAAACTAAAAGGAAAAGACTGTATTTATTCTTTTACTGTGGACAAATATGTCAACACCTATGTCTGCGCTTTAAAAAAGAAGCACTCCGTTCGGAGTGCCTCTTTGTTTGGTTTAAGAAGATTTGTGCTTTTACTTTACCTGTACGGTACTTGTCTGGACTGCGTTTTGGCCTCGGATGATGGCTATGTACTGGCCCGTCGGAAGGTTTTCGAATTGCACTTGTCCGTAATTCTTAGAAAGGGCCTTTTGGGAAATGAGTTGCCCCGTTGCAGAAACAAGGGTGACGGAGGTTGCGTTATGGGAACTGCCCTCGACAACGATGTTCTTGCCTTGCGCGTAAATTCGAGGTGCGGCAAACTTGCTTGCAACTTTTAAAGCCGTGGTGGAGTCAGGCTTTGTGGTTGCGGTATCGCCTGCAGCGTACAAGGGAGCGAGTGCTTCGGCCCACAAGTGGTGCATGGCTTGCCCGCCCTTCGTGTCGCCATTCGGGTGAACACCGTCGCTGGCGAGCTGTTCCGGATGCTCTTTGAAGTAGGCGTAAAAATCGGGGCCTGCAGGCAGATTGTTGTCTTCGACAAGCTTATCTACGGCTGTCAAAAATGCCGGATTGATTTGCCAGCCCGCCTTTGCAGAATCGGTTGCTATAATCCGTGCAATCACGGGCGTGATTCCGTGAGCCTTTGCAGAGTCGATAATCGTCTGCATGTTCTTCTTGTATGTTTCGAGGTTCCAATCGCCACCGCCCCAGGCGTCGTTCGTGCCCATTTCGATGGCCCAGAATTTGACGTTGCCGGCATATTCCAGGTATTCGTTCAGGTGTTCCACGACTTCGGTGCTGTTGATGCAGCCGATGCCTCCGCGCAACATGGCGGGCGTGTATTCGGGGAATCTTGCGTGAATGAGCTGCGCCGTGGTCGAATCGGTATCCTGTTGCTTGATTCCCATCTGGCTGATGCTCGTGCCCATAAAGAACCAGGTGTCGGTTCCGCCTGCGCTCATGTCGAAGGCTTCAATTTCAAGAATCTGGCCCACATCGCCTTCGCTTGCGAACTTGAACCAGGATTTGCCCGCAAAGTCAATAGTTACACCGCGTGCCATTACGGGGTTATTCACAATTGTGGCTGCAATTTCCCAATCGCCGTCGCTACCGTCAGTGGAATTTGCGGAGGTCAAAATCTTGAAATTCGAGAGTGCGACGCCGCTATGCCCACAACCGCTCGTGAAATCGGTCGCCCAGGCACAATCGCCGAACGATTCCCAGTTGATCAAGAGCTTTTGGGGGCCTTCGCCCACGTTCAACGCGATTTCCTTGGCGCTGCTACTCTTCCAGTTGGTCAAGTAACCGTCCGTCAGGTAATCTGTCGTTGTGGCTCCTGTATGAGCCGGCAAACCGCCAGAAACCAACTTGTTCGGGGTAATCCCGTAAGAGGCGCACATTCCGCATAACAAAAAAGCTGCGGTTGTGTTCGCCATTTTTAAAGTAAAACAACCCATAAACACTCCAATTCAAATAAGCGACGCTCTAAAAATAAACTCCAACCCCCGTTGTGTATTCATTTTTTTCGCGTCGCCTTTAAAATTCGTTGAAACCGACTCAATAGTTATTTTTTGATGTATACCGCATTCAAGTTGCGTCCCTGGATTCTTTGACGCACGATGTATCGCCCCTGCGGAAGTCCCTGCGTAGTGAGTCCCACATAGTGGCCGTTCATGTCAAAGATGCCGATTGTTGTTGCAGGGCCGTAGAACGGCGATACCTTTGCAAGACGTGTCGTAGAGGTATCCTGGTTGGGCTTGTATTTGTCCCAGCCGGGCATGTCCTCGAGCGAAATAACACGTTCGTCACCCATGTTGCTCTTCCACACGGCATCCTTCGTCTGGCCGGGCCAGGTTCCGCTCCAGGTGCTGTACCACGGCATCCACCAGCTCCATACGGCCTCGTCGGTGTGCATGTTGTTCACGTCGGGAATGGGCCCGTTTTCGCTGAGAGCGAGGATCTTCGTTCCGTTCGATGCACTCTTGAACTTGTCGAAGGAACTCGCGTTGCTGGAGTGGTCATTTGCGCTGTTATAGATGTCAATGGAAAGCACGTCGTAGTATTCGCTGCCCGGATCCCAGGAGGTGACGGTAGAACCTTCGGGGTTGAACACCCAAATCATGTTCTTCACGCCCTTGACTTTGACCATGCGGTCAAATACCAGGCGGTAAAGGGCCGCGAACTGCTCGCCCGAATTGATGCTCCACCAGAACCACTTGCCGCCCGCTTCGTGCAGGGGGCGGAATATGCCTGCAACGCCTTCTTTCTGCAGTTCGAGGAAGTAGTCGGCGATATGGTCGATGTCGGCGACAATTCCCTTGTAGGCGGCACTTTCGGTGTTCCATTCGGTGGTGCCGCTCTTGAATCCGGTAGAGAAGTCGAAGTCCGTATATTCGTTGGTGCCGGCTGCGCTCTGGATGTAGAAGGCGTCCTTCTTGTCGAGCGGGTCTTTCCAGTGCCAAGTGAATGCGGGGATGCCGCCAGCCTTCCAAAGGCCTTTTGCAATGGAAATCGCCTTGTCGGTGTATTCCATGTTCCAGCCTTGAGACGCGTTCGGGCCAGTTGCGAACAGGAAGTCGAGACCGACGAGCGCCGGGTACTTGCCCGTACGCGTGTAGATGTACTTCACATCGTCGTGAGTCTTGAAGTCGGCTCCCAGCGTGTAGCCGCTCATGTCGCCGGTCATGATTCCGCTAATCGTCTTCTTGCCGAAGTTTTCTCGTAAGAAACTGTAGAGCTTCACGGCGCTTTCGGTTGCGTTCGGGGTGACCGGGCTTGCAGAGAGCTTGAAGGGCTTTGATTCGTAGGCAGAAATGTCGATGTAGTCCACGTCGATCCATCCCCAGTATTTTTCGATGGCGATACTGTTTGCGCCCGCCTTGAGCGTGACGGCCGTTGTGATGTCTGCCCATCCGGTCGTTGCTGCAAAGTCGATTGTGCCTGCGGTCGCTCCGTTTACCTTGAGGTAATTTGCCTTGAAGTCGCCCGCCTTGTAATGGATGGTGAGCGTGTACTTGCCTGCGGTTTCTGCGGTGACTCCCGTGAAGGTGATCGAGCCTTCTTGGAGGCTTGCGTACCCTGTGCCAGAGACGCCGCTGCTGTTGACAATTTTTGCTTCGCTAGATACGGTTGCCGATTCGGCTTCGTACTTGGTGGCGAAAGCTGTTGTTGCGAGGGTTGCCGCAAGAATTGCGACTGTATTTCTTTTAAACATTCAAACTCCTTGATACACCATTGTGCCTTAAATTTATGTTCATGAAAGAGTTTCAGTAAGTTTTTTTTCGGCTGTGTGTGGACAAAAATGTCAACATGTCTTTAAAATTTTGATAAAAATTGATTGAAAAAAATTGAATATTTCAATAATAGAATCTATATTATTGGGGCTGGCCAACCATGTTCGCAAGAAATAAAATCAACATATACGACTACACCGACTACCGTAAATTTCTGCAGGATTTTTACGAACTCGAAAAGTCGCTTGATCCGACCTTCAGCTATCGGGTTTTTGCCGCTGCTGTGGACGTTGACGCAAGTCTTCTTGTAAAAATTTTACAGGGAAAGCGCCATGTGTCTTCTAAAGGCATTGAACCGTTCGTTGAATTTTTCCGTTTCAAGGAGGCGAAGGCGGAATACTTCCGCGAAATGGTCGCTTACGGCAAGGCAAAGACCGACGAAGATGTCCGCAAGCATTTTGAAATGCTTCAGAAAATGCGCCCGGCCGTCTGCCGTGAGCTAGACGAGGCTCGTTACCGCTATTTTCAGCAGTGGTACTACCCGATGATCCGTTCGGCGCTCGATGTCTTTGATTATCGTGGTCCGCAAGATGCTGCAGCACTCGCTGAGGCATGCATTCCGAAACTCACCGCCTCTCAGGTCGAGAAAGCCGTTGAGGCGCTGTTGCAGTTGGGACTTGCCCGCCAACGCAAGGATGGCCGCGTGGAACCCACCGAGGCACACCTCCGTACGCAGGAACATTGGCTGAGTGCAACCATTAGCGACTACCAGGGCTGTATCGCGGAATTGGCTCGCGATTCGATTGCCAATACCCCGAAGGAAAAGCGCGATATCAGTACGCTTACCATGGCGCTTGACTCGAATCAAATCCAAAAAATCCGCGATATTCTTGCCGAAACGCGAAAATCCATCGTAAATGTGGTCAATGCGATGCCCGCGCAAATATGCGATAGCGTTTATCAATTAAATTTTCAGTTGTTCCCGATGATGAAAAAGGAAGAACGGTAAAAATGCTCCAGGTGTTTAGGATCCAAAAATTATTTTATTTCGCGCTCGGCCTAATTCTGACGATGTTTTCGGGCTGTTCCGACAGCGGCCCTGAAACTGCCGGAGCCACGAGCGAAACGACAAACGGAATCGCCATCGTTGCATTCGATGGGGCGCACATGCCTATACCGCAGGCGCGCGTCACCTTGTATCAGCGTGCTGATTTCACTCCTGCGGAAAGTCCGTCCGAAGACGTGAATATCCAGGATGTGACGCAGTTCCTCCCGTCCTATGTTTCTGCGTTGGAAACCGCTACTGCGGATGATTCCGGAATGGTGCAGTTCGAGACTGAACCTGACCAGTGCCAGAACGCAAGGTGCTATGTCGAAGGGATTGCCGGCGAGGACTCCTCGCTCATGGTGTGGTCAAAACTCGATGCGGTAGATTCCATGGCCGATGAAATTGAGCTTCTGCCGTCTGTGTCGCTTACGGTGCGTACCGGGGCTGCGGCCTCTGATTCTGTAGTTTCGCGCAGTGTCGTGATGCTTGATGCGACTCCCTATTGGGCAAAAAATGATGGAAGCGAGTTTGTCTTCTCGCATGTTCCTGCGGGCCTATATACGCTTCTTGCGGATGATCAGCCTGTTGCCGATGTTTCGCTTGATGCCGGTGCTTCTGTAGATACGCTCATCCGTATTTCAAATGTTACCCGCGAATACGTCTTCGAAGATTTCGACGATGGCGACAACCTGAACAATTTGGCAAAGAAATACCCGAATTATGGTTGGTACTACATGCCGCACAAGGGGGCGACCTTTGAAAGTCCTGACAGTGCCGGCGGTTTTGCGGGCGCGCTTGTAGATGACGGTGCCGGCGGGAAGTATCTCTCGTTAAAGTATGCCATTCAAGATACGGCCTATGTCATGCTCGGGACGCATCTTGGGCTTGATTCCGGTTACTACGATTTGAGTGCGCTTTCTGCGGTTCGAATGAAGGTTCGCGGGGACTGTCGGTTTGCCGTTGCGCTTGAACATTACCGTCAACTTGAAAACAACAACTATAACAAGGCGTTGTGGATTGCGACGGCGAACGACGAATGGACGGAATTGGTCCTTCGGCCCGGTGACGAGCTTCTGGACGACAAAAATTACCAGGTCGCTTGGGACGAAATTTCGACAGAGATTGGCATATTCAGCGTCTTCATATCCGAAGGCTCTCGCCTCGATATAGACGAAATCGTATTCGAAGGAATTCAAATTATCGATTAACTAAATAAAGATGCCTCGGCGGATGCCGAGGCGCTTTTGCTCTTGCTCCCTTTTGTTTCGGGGAAAGGCTTTTGCTTACTTGATTGAAATCGGGTGGACGGAATTGCCGAGGCGGAGAATGTAGCGGCCTGCCTGCGGTGCGCTCAGCTTAATGCTGCTTGCGTTTGCGGTGCCGGAACGTAGTGTTTGTCCGAGGATGTTCGAAAGCGAGTAATGCGTGCCGTTCTTGATGCCGGTGGCGACAATGTTCAAACCGTTGGTGTTTATGCGGTAATTCGCCTTTGCAGTCTGCGTTTGGACGGCGTCTGTGTTTGTGGGGATTTTTACAGGCGTGTAACCTTCGACGCTTTCGATGCACTTGATGTTTTCGACCCAAAGCGAGGTGTCAAAAAAGTCGTTTGTTACATTAAAGCGGAACGCGGTCGCCGCCGAAAGAACCGGGGTCAGCGGGAGTGCTGCCTGCCAGCCGTTGCTCATCATCCAGCCTAAATCCACGTAGACCGTTTCCCATTCGGGTGCATACGGCATTTCGACAAAGGGGTAGTCCCAGGCGCCTTCGCCAAAGACATCGATACTGGCGTTCCAATCGTAGTAGAGGATAAACTGGTGGTTCGCTCCTTTGTAGCGGTAGCTAACCATTTTGCACTTGGACAAATCGGGCTCGCCGTCGAACGTGTATTCTGCGCGAATGTACGGGGCGTAATCAAAGCCGGTGCCGACGGTGTCTAGCTTCATGTTGTCCATTTTCACGGTAGTTTCGGTAGAGTTGTCGGTAAAGGTGGAGTTTCCCTTGTCGCCCTGTTCGTCGCCGTAGTCGTCAATGTCGCTGGTGCTGCTCCACTTGCCCGGAATATCGGTGCCGGCGCCGTATGTAATCAAGTTGGGCAACTTGTCGCTGATTTCGGTTTCCCAGTTCAGATTTTTCTGGTAAGTGGTCTTTGCGGGCAAAATGTTTTCTTTGATATAATTGTCGACATCGTTGTTTTCGAGGAAGGGCTTTTCGACATCCCACTTGGCGCAAGAAATTTTCTTCTCGTTGGTCCATGCGAGGAATTTCTCGAGTTCGGTCTTGTGGGCTTCCTTGGTGAAGATTTCGTCAATGCCGCCCCATTCCGTTACGAATACGCTAAGGCCGGCTTCCATCGCCTTGTTGGAACTGGACAAGTGGCTAGAAGTCTGGTGCAGGTTGGCGTAGAAATGGTAAGTATAGGCGACGTTATCGTCTTGTACGGGGGCGGCTACGGCATCGCCTGCCATAGAAGACCACATCGGGGTTCCGACGATTACCAGGTTTTTCGAATGTTTGCGGATAGCGCTGATGACCGTGTCGGCGTAGGCTTTCAGGTCTGCCCAGGATTCACTCACGGGTTCGTTGTAGATTTCGAAAATGACATGCGGGTACTTGCCGTAGCGTTCAGCCATGCGTCCGAAGAAGGCGGCGGCATCGTTTGCGGTAAAGCAGGTCTTGTTGTCGTTGAATTCGTACTTTGGCTTTGTTCCCTTATGGATGCAGTTGTAGTAGCCGCCTTCGCTGTGCCAGTCAATCAAAACGTAAATGTCGTTTTGAATAGCGGCTTGAACCACGGTGTCCATTTGCGATTCGAAATATTCGGGGCGGGTCATGTAGCTTCCGTGTCCCCAAGGCGGCACGACGCCCATGGCAGAGCGGACAAGTTCAACGTTCCAGGAGCCGACCAGAGTATCGATAAAGGAACTTCCGTAAAAGCTACTGCCGTACGGCCAGTACTGACTCCAAGTGAGGCTCATTCCGCGAACCTGGACTTCGGCACCGTCCTTGACGCCTTGCACGCTGCCATAAATGCGGCCTTCGCCAGCGGAATTCTTGCCGCTTTGCAAAGCGCCGTATTGGCTAACGGGGCCGACGCGCGTGGGTTGAATGGTGGCGAACGCGCTGCTTGTAAAAGCGAGAGCGCACAAGGCTACTATGCCTATATTTGTCTTTTTCATAAAGCACACTCCTATATGTGAAAATTCTAGAATCGCATTCCGAGGCTTGGCCACATGCTCGGCGAAATGCCGTCAAAGCGGATGTTGTCCAAGAAAATCTCTGCGTCTTCGGTCACCAAGATGTTGATGGTGTTGACGGCGATAAGTTCCGTGTCGAAATCGTCGGCGGTAAAAGTGAAGTGTTCCCATTCGTCGCCGAGCGTCACGAAGGCTGTCTGGTGGAAGTCTCGTTTGCCGTCGTTGCCGCGCTTGGTGATTTGCAACGAAATCTTTCCGCTGCCCTTGGCGTCGAACGAAATGGCGGTGGCGCTTCGCAAGTCGTAGAACGCGAACAAGTCGTCTTCGTCAAAATCGTCGCCGATAGAGAACCCTGCGACGCCGTAATGGCCTTTAGTTTCCTGATCGATATTGAAAATCAGGTGCAGGCTGCTTCCGCTCTTGGCGCTGTCGCCGGTAACGAGAATCTTGTCGCTATCGATGCCTTCGGCGACGCGGCTGTTCCCGCCTTGCAGGGAGTCGGTGCAAATAAACCACCAGCCTTGCCCAAAACTCTTGCCGATAAAGGTCTGCCTGTGTTTCCAATTTTCAAAGTCTTCGACAACGGTGAAAATGCTGTCGGCGATGTTGATGTGATTTGTCGTGGCGCCATCGCTTAGGCCGGTTTCCATCTGGTAAGAGAATTTGCCGAAATACCCTTCAACGAAGGCGTAGTGCACGCCTGCAGGCAAGCCGCTGAATTCAAAGTATCCTTGTACATCCGTGGTGGCAGTTTGGTCTAGAATGCTTACGGTTGCGTTTTCGACGGCGGTACCGTTATTGGTGATGATGCCTTTCAGGCTTTCGCTTTGGGCGATGGCGAGATTCTGCTCCGGACTGCGTTCGAAGTCGACCCAGCGCATAATGGAGAGCGAGTCGCCGGAGCGCATTTCGAGCAACTGGACGGGGGCCTTCTTTTCGCTCAAGGCGGCGGAGTTAATCTTGAGAATGCCGTTGTCGTCAAGGGTGTCTTCGTAGGCGACAAGCATGGAATCCTCGTTTAAAATCCATACACGGGCGACGGCGTTTTTGAGGGGCATTCCGTGATTGGTGGCTGTAACGATGCCGGCAATTTCGGTTTCGCCGGCGTTGCTGCCTGTGCCGTTTGTGACGGAATTTTCACTTGTGCTGCAGGCGGTGAATGCGGTGCCGAGGCTGGCTGCGAAAAGCGAAAGGGCGAGAATAACCTTCATTATTTGCCCTCCTTCACCTTGGCGCGGTTCACGAGCTGGAATCCGACATGACAGACGCGGTCAGGGTTCTTTTCTTCGCGGGACATGGCCAAAATCTTTTCGCGAAGCTTGGCGATTTCTTCGCGAACCTTTTCGAAACTTTCCTTGGAAAGGCTGCAGGTTACGCTGGTGATGCTGCGGTCATCGCTCGAGAACAGGTCGTAAACTTCGCTATTGACTTCGAGGTTCTTTAAATGGTATTTGCGCAGAATGGTAGAGCGCACGCGGGGCGGCGTCGAGATGGTGGGTTGCTCGACATGGTAGGTTCCGTTATCGTTCAAAGAAACGAATCCGGCTTCCTTTAGGTACTTGATTCCGCTTTGCACTTGCGGGGCGCGAAGCGCGGGCGTGAACATCCGGCCGATTTTTTCGGCAGGGGTGTTTGCGGGGAGGAGCGGCAACAGGTCGCGCAAGACGGGGTAGTACCACTTCGAAAAGAACTTGAGGGCGGAATCCTGGAGCTCGTATTCCTGCTTGTTGGCGCGTACGGTGAGGAGTTTCTTGAGCAAGTTTTCGCGCTCGTCCACGTTCTTTTCGTTGCCGAAGCGGACAAGCGTCAGAAAGTATTCGGATTCTTCATCGGAAAGCCCCCAGGCTTTGGCGAGCGTCTTTGCGTTTGCAGCAGAAAGCGGGCGGGATCCGTCTAGAATGCGGTTGAAAAAGGCGGAACCCGAGACTCCGGCGCTTTCTTGAATGGAACGGATGGACTGCCCTCTGGATTGCAATGCTTCCACAACGGCCCGGATATAATCCCGGTAATCAAAATACATAAATACACTAATTGTGGAAACATTGTTCATGTTGCAAAAGTTAGATAAATATTTGCAAATGTAAAGTAAAATTTTATTATTATGGTATATAAAATACATTAAAAATGGAAACATGTCGGCGTTTTTTGGCCGTAGTCTACGGACAACCCTAAATTTCAAAAAAACTACCCAGCACTCCGATAGGAGTGTATTTTTTTGCGTAAAAGGAGCTTTTACAATCGTTGTCAACAACCAAACACATATTAATGGGCTTGGTGGATAACGTTTTGAAAACAAAAGTGCCAAAATTAGATTATAAAAGGCAATATTACAAAAAGAGGAAAAAATGGGAGTCAAAAAGGATGTTGGGTTGGCTTTAGCGGGCTTTGTCTCGCTTTTTGGAATTTCTGCGGTGCATGCCGCTGTCCCTGCGACAGAAGTGGTTCAACTCCCTTCTGAAGTGGCTTACGGTGGCGGTGACAAGGTGGGCTCGCAGCTGGTGGCCGCGACGTATAATGCGGGCGAAGGTCCGGGTATCTGGATCGTAGCCGATGGCGGCTACAGGCTCTACCACAATGGCGCTCTCCTTGCGCAGGACAACCAGGCGGGCCGCGTGCGCTTTGTGCCGATGACGTTCCTTCCCGGTGAAAATGCAATTTCGGTCGTGGGCGTGAACGGCAAGGGTGCCCCGGGCGTCATGGTGCAGATTGACGACCTGGACAAGTCTTACTATTCCGGCAGTGGTTGGAAATCAAAGCCTGCAGTGAGCAACAACTCGTGGAAAAACAAGGGCCGCGACCTTAGCCAGTGGGGCGGTGCGACAACCCTTAACTACGCAAGCAACAAGCTTCCGAGCGGTGCAACCTTGAATGGTTTTGCCGCAAATACGCAGGCCAAGTGGATTTGGACTTCTGCCGAAACGGATCCGACTGCCGTGCTCCTTTTCACATTCAACGTGAAGGCCGAAGGTTTCGGTGCTTCTACGACGGGCGGCGATGCAGGAAACATCGTCATCGCGAGCGATTCGGCAACCATCCGCAAGTACCTGCAGAGTAACGATGCGGTGACAATCCTTGTGCCCGAAGGTACTTACGATTTTAGGCAGATGCGCAATGCGGTAACCGAGGCGAACAAGCAGGGGCGTACCTGGTGCCGCACGACTTGCAGCGAGAAGAACCGCGTGACGGGCAAGACGAACAAGTTTTACCGCATCGCCTTCGAAAAGAACAGTTGCGCAAGCCTCGGCGAATCCGGACTTGAAATCGTGAAGGAGTCGGACAATCTGCAGGCGTGGAGCAACTGGATTACCACCAAGCCGAACAAGAGCCTCGTGGGCATGGGTCGCGGCGCGAACCTGCGTGGCGCATCCATAGTGGTGCGCAGTAACGAAGGCTCGTACAACCACATTTACCGCAACCTTGCCATTTATGACGTGAACCCGCACTTGATCGAAGGCGGTGACGGCCTTGAAACGGTAGGCACCGCGTCGAAGCATGTGAAGGGCTTCTGGGCCGACCACATCAGCTACAAGTGGATTAGCGACGGTATGGACATGGAATTCGTGGACGACGCCACCATCAGTTACCTGGATTTTGACGGCGCAAACGATTTCAACTGCTGGGGAACCGATCCTTACATGGCACTTGTCGAAGATGCCCACCTGACTTATGCAAATAACTACTGGCACAATACTTATGGCCGCGTGCCGAAGGTGACGGGCGAAAACAACGGTTCGCAGGTGCATTTGTACAACCAGTATGTGGACTACAACCGATTCTTTGTGGCGGGTGCAAACGGCCATAGTGCAAGCGCGAAGGCCTACGTGCGCTACGAGAACAGCTATATCGATAACGGCAACGGTTACCTCGCCGAATGGGGCGACAACGGCTACGTTTACTTTAGCGGAGTCACGTTCGGGAGCGGAACCAAACAGCAGCACCGCTACAACGGTACGGTGACGCAGGGCGTTCCGCAGGCGCAAACTTTCAACCCGAGCTACAGTTTCGAAAAACGCACCGTTGCAAATCTCCCGAAAGAAATCCCGAGCCTAGCAGGTGTGGGAGGCCGCTACGGCAAGATGCCCGAATACAACCAGGGCTTTGGCCAGAGCAACAAGGCGGCAAGTGTTTCTATGACAGCACCTTCTGCAGGGGCCAAGTTCGATGCCGGCAAGGCTGTCACCTTGAGTGCCACCGCCAAGGATAACGACGGTTCTGTCAAGAAGGTTGATTTTTATGTCGGAACGACTTTAGTCGGTTCAGCAACGGCATCGCCTTACCAGGTGAATGCCGAGGGCCTTGCTCCGGGTATGCATTCTGCCGTTGCTGTCGTGACGGACAACTCCGGGCTCACCTGGATGTCGGAATACGTCACCTTTACGGTCGAGGGAACGGTTGAGTCCGAATCGTCTTCGTCCGAAGTCGCGGAATCGTCGTCGAGTGTAGAATCTTCGTCGAGCGTTGCAGAATCTTCCTCCAGTGTCATCCTGAGCGAAGTCGAAGGATCTAGCAGTAGCACGACCGCAATTGCCCAGCGCATGAATCTCGGCAACGAGGTAGAAACGGCCTTCTACCGCATCTTCGACTTGCAAGGCCGCCCGCTATTCTCGGGCAATCAGAAGCCTGCCAAGATGCCTGCTGCGCATGTGATGGTGGTGGAATATACAAAGAGCGGCGCCATCAAGCACCGCTACATACAATAAGATATAACGAACAACGAAAAGAATCGGTAATTATTGCTTCTTGACATTGTCCATGATTCTTTGCGCCTGCTTTGCGAGAATGTCGGTCGAATTCATTTCAATTACTTTCTGCAAGCGCTTGATTCCGTCTTCCAGCTCGATCTTATTCGTGACGCAAGTCTCGCCCAAAATATAAAGGGCGCGCCTTGCGAAGTTCTTGTCTTTCTCGAGCGAAAGTCCTTTCTTCAAAAGCATGATTGCCGCTTCGGGCGCGTTTTTCGCCTTGGCGATTTCGCCCCATTCAAGCCACTGGTTGCTCGAGATTTCGATGTAGAGCTTGTTCATGCTGTCGGCCAGAGAAAGTACTGTAGCCTTGTCGACAGGGTGTTCCTGCAAGAGTTGGACCATCGATTGCGTGAGTAGGCTGAAAGCCTGTTCGGGGCGACCGCCCTTGGCGTTTTCAATGCCCGACTGAATCATGGTTCGAGTCTTGTTCTTCAACTCGGCCATGGGGTTGCGCTTTTCAATGCGACGGGCTCTTTCTTGCAAAGCCTCTTGCTTGAGTTCATAACGGGTCTTGCGGCGGGTTTCGATTTTTAATCCGGCAAATGCGCCTGCGCCAAAGGCAATCGGCGAAAGTACGGTGACGGCGCCGAAAATATTCGGATTGATAAACCAGTTGACCGCCATGTCGAGCAAGAGTCCGGTAATACAAACGGCTGAAACCGACTGCGATGTCAGTTCCTTGCGTGGGGCAAATGCAGTCGCTCCGAGCAAGAACGCAATCGTCAGGCTCATGCCCATGTAGCGTTCACCGCTGTAGTGGTCAAAGAAACTCGTGCCGGTCATGATGCTTACCAAGATGCCGCCACAGAGGGTCCAGCCGACAATGCAGCCCCACAGAATAAACCATTGCCAACGCTTTTCCAAACGTATAAGCGTAAACATGAAAAGTACCGCGAACAGAATGTAGCTCCACGCGCTCGGGAACAGAATCCAGCTGGTGAGTAGTCGGTCGTACTGTTCTTTCTTGGGGACAAACGCCATGTTGTAGCGAGGGAATTTGTCGGTGTAGTTGTCGATCCATTCGGCAAGTTCGCTTCTAAAGTCTGATTCGCCCGGGTAGCGGTTGTGCTTTGCTATAAATTCTTCTTTGCCGCCCCTGATTTCCCACCACTCGCGGAAATCCTTTTTCATGATTTCGATGCGGTCTTCGACAATGTAAGACGGCTTCAAGGCAAAGGCCCTGTTGCGGAATTGTTCGAATTCTTCTTGACGGACTTTTTCGGTCGGTTCGATTCCGACGATTTTGAACTGGTTTGCGCCCTCTTCTTCCCACCACTTGTCAAAGGATTTTTCGATTCCCTTTTCGTAGCGGCTTTGCTTGATTTGCGGCATGATTCCGGTGACGGCGTTAAAAATGCCAATGCCTATAATTGCCAAAACCACCAAGTAATGAACTGGCTTAATTTTCTTCAAAAGAGCAGTAATATTCGAGATAGAGGACTTATTCATATCCTGAATATATACTAATGAATATGAAAATGAAAATTTTATTTTTCTTAAAAGCGGTTGTATTCGCGCAGCTGATTCCACAAGAAGTCCGTGTTCACGTCGCGGTAGCCTTGGGCGTTTACACGTTCGCGCAATTTGTGAGCAATATCAAATAAGTTCGGGCAACTTTGCATGCGTTCAAAGCTGTCAAAAATGGTGAGACTGTCAATCCATTGCGCAAGTTCCGGAAACCTCGGATCGCTAAAGCGGTTCTCGCGGCCGGTCTTCAGGTATTCCAGGTAACGGTCGGTAATGCGGTAGCCGTCTTCAATGAAAATATCCATGGCGTGCGGGAACAGTTTTTCGCCAGTCAGGTATTCGTGCACGATGATTCCGAAACTGAAGTAGTCCACCGATGCCGACAGGTTTTCGCCCATGATTGCCTGTTCGGGCGCGCTGTAGCAAGGCGTCATCTGTCCGCCGTATTCGGTAATGGTGTCACGCATTTTCGCCTGGGCGTAACCGAAGTCGCACACGAGAATTTTGTGGTTGTTCTTGTGCTGCGGATTCTGGCAAAGCAAAAGGTTCTTGGGCTTTAAATCCTTGTGCACTACCTGGTAGTAATGCAGCTGGCTAATCGTGTTGGCCAGGTAGGCGAGTTGGGCGACTCGGTGCAAAATTTCGTCGTCACTTAGTTCTTTCTTGAATAGCCTATCCAGAGAGCAACCCTTAATAAACTCCATCTTGAGGTAAGGGTGTCTGCCGGCAATGCCGCCGCCCATGCTCTGGACCACGCCTTCGATATTGGTGGCGTGAATCAGGTTGTTGATGCGGATTTCATCTTGGAACGCGCTCAAGAGGCTGTTCAGGCGGTGGAGCCTGTTCTTGCCGGGGCTGGCCCAAAACTTGCAAATTTTGACGACAATTTCTTGTTCCACGTAGCGGCTGGGGTCGTTCGGGTGTTCCAGCCAGTACTGGGCGCGATAAAGGTTGTTGGTGCCTTCGAGTGTCAGGGGCTCTATCAGCTGAATGTGCTGCATGGCACCGTTGTGCATGTATTCGGGATTCTGGTCGAACCACCGCTGGTATTCTTCCATGGTGTAGTTCGGGCGGAGAGCCAAATTTCTAGATACTCGATCTAAAGTTTCTGCCAGAATGTTTCGAATCATGCCCCAAAGATAGCTATTTCGGAATTCAGAGTTCAGAATTCAGAGTTGATATTTTAAATAAATCTGAAATCCGAATTCCGAATTCTGAAATATTCTTATTCCATCGTTTTTTCGAGTGCCGTCGTAATGACATTGTAAGCATCTTCAACGGTGTCGCAGAAATGGAACAACTTGAGGTCTTCCTTGTCGATCATTCCTGTGTCGGCGATGTAGTTCCAGTTGATGACTTTGTTCCAGTATTTGCTGCCGTAAATCACGACGGGCATCTTGTCGCCGTATTTTTTAGTCTGAATCAGCGTCAGGAGTTCAAACATTTCGTCGAGCGTTCCGAAGCCTCCCGGGAATACGACGAGTGCTCTTGCCATCTTCATGAACCAGTACTTACGGATAAAGAAGTAACGGAATTGCAGGTTCAGATCGTCATCGATGTAGGGGTTCGGGTGCTGCTCAAAGGGAAGCTTGATGTTTAAACCGATCGAAGAGGTTCCTACGTCGTTTGCGCCACGGTTGCCCGCTTCCATAATGCCCGGACCGCCACCGGTCATCACCGCAAAACCGTGGTCGTGTTGCTTGTTTGCCCAGCGGCCGAGTTTTGCGCCCAGTTCGCGTGCGGCGTCATAGTATTCGGCGACGGCTTCCAGTCGTTTGAGTCGCGCAAGTTCGGTCTTGTTCTTGCAGCTCTTTTGGCGTTTCTTGAGTTCGGCCATGGGGAGTATGCGGGCGGAACCGAAGAACACGATGGTGTTCTTGATACCTTCTTGTGCAAAAATCTGGTAAGGACCCATGAATTCGGAAAGAATTCTGATCGGGCGTCCGACATCGCTATCGATAAATTCCAGATTGTGGTAAATCATTTTGCCGGGGGTCAGTTTGATTGCCTTTTTCGTTGCCATGGTAAACTCCTTGGTTGGGTACGCCAACATCTGTATTATATCCCTAAAATACACTCAAAATGCCAAAAAGCAACAAAAAAACGCTTTTTTTCTACTTGCAAACAAAAAAAAACTTTATATTTATAACATGCTAGTAAAAATTTGGACCGACAGCTTTATCATCACGGGCGAAATCGATACGCTCCGCGACGAACGTCTCACAGACTACATCCGTGAAAACAAGGACTTTATTGCCGTCACGCAAGTGCGCGTGAGTGACAGGAGCGAAAAGGATCTGTTCCGTACGCACTTCTTGAATGTGAGCACCAGCCACATCGAGATTATCTTGCCAGCGGAATAATTTTGCTGATCGTTATATATAAAAAGACCGCCCAGGTGAAATGGACGGTCTAAATTTTTTTGTTTGTGCGACAGAGCCGAGCGGTCTTTGTGAGTAACAAACGCCTCGTATTGCAATATGATTGCATAAACCGGCGCCTCAACAATAGAAACAAGTAAACTTGTTTCTGCTGTATTCGGCTTAGGTTTATTTAACGAGGCGTGGTTACGAGAGCGAGGGGATATCACATTCTTGTTGATGCGATAGAGCCGAGCGGTCTTATAGGAAGAACCAAGTGGCGTAAACGCCGGCTTTCAAACCGAAGCTAAGATAAGATGTTTCCGTCTTGACGCTGGAATTGGCGTTGGAGGAATTCGTTTCGGAGAAATTGTATTCCAAACCAAGGCCAGCCTTTCCCGAAAGCTCAAAGTTCTTGACGAGTTCTGCGTGAACGCCGAACATCAAGTTAATATTCAGGCTGCCCGAAGATAAGGTGGTTTTGGTCACCCCGTCGTTAGACAGGAGCTGTTCGCCGTTGCTGATGTAGGCGAGTTCTGCGCCCACGGAAGTCGGGAGCACCGGAGTGTCAAGGTAGTAGTCGATTCCTGCACCGATGCCGAATGCGGTGTAATCGTCGCCCATGTCCACTTCGACGCCGCCTGCTTCATAGGTGGTTTCACCGTGGTGGTTCAACAGCAAAATACCGGTAGCGGTCAACGTGCTGCTAATCTTATACTTGATGTGAATTTGTTGGAAACTGTCAGTGAGGCCCATACCGAGGCCCAGGAAAGCGTCTCCAGAAGAGGACTTGGCTTTCTGTTCTGTTTTTGCAACCGGAGCGCCATCTTCTTCAATCGCCGGGGCTTCTTCGCGAGCTGGGGCGTCGTCTTCGTATTCATCTTCGTATTCATCGTCCTGTGCGTAGCTGTAAGAGCACAAGGCAAGTGCCGTTACCGCTGCAAGAAACATTTTTTTCATGTAGTACTCCTTAAATAGGTGATTTTAAAATTCACTAGGAATACTAATAAAAAAAGTCAAAAAGTGTTATAACTTTTGCGAAAGTTTTACCATTCCATCGCGATTTTCTTGATAAGGAAGCGTCTTGACGCCTCATCAAGCTTCTTGGGGTCGAAATTGACGCCCATCAAGGCCGCGTAAATATTGAAGGGGCTTGCGGTGGTGCCCATGTTGTTGCACTTGATTTTAAGCACGATGGCGCCGCCTTCAATTTGTATTCCCAGGATATGTTCGTTCAAGTTGATTTCCTGACCGCGGTGGTTGAGCACTACGGGTAAGGTCTTGCTTTCGAACTTTTCCATGATGCCTTCGGGAATTGCGTCGGGCGTGAACGAATAAATCATCGCCGTCGGCATGTGCTTGCTGAGCTTTTCCTTGAGCGGCTCGATGTTCACGATTTCCATGCCGCGCGGGAACGGCCTTGAAAGCTCGGCCATAATCTTCGGCAAGTTTTCCTTGGAAATGTCGAGCGGCTGCAGCAAATCAACGCTAATCACTTCGCAATAAGTTTCAAGACCGAGCGGCAGTGCGCCCATGTTCGAAATGCGCGGTTTCGGGCTGAATCCTTCGCTGAACTTGATGGGAATGCCTGCGCAAAGGAAGGTTCGCTCGAAGAAACTGAGCATGTTCTGGTGCGGCAGGAATCTGCTGAGGCCAGTTTTTTTGAAGGTAATCTTGTAGCTGTGGCAGCTCTTTTGCGTGGGGCGGCGTTCGGCGACAAGTTTCTTGATTTCTTCGGGCGTGCGGCTCGGGGCCTTGTGTCGCACCGGGTCGTTCGCGAGCTTGATTTCGGCGCCGAATCCGGGGATGCCGCATTTCTGGCAGTCGCCCCATTTGCAGTTGGGCACCGGTGCGGAATCTTCCTTGAAGGCCTTTTCCCATTCGCCGCGCAGGTACTGCTTGCTTGTGCCAGCGTGAATAAAATCCCAGGGGAATACTTCGTCTTTTTCACGTGTGCGGTACACCCAGCTGGTGTCGTAGCCGCATTCGTCCCAGACCTGCAACCACTTGTCAAAATCGAAACGGTAGGAATCGCTTTCGAAGGTAATGCCCTTCTTGTAAGCCGCGTAAATGACGGGGCCGAGCCTGCGGTCGCCGCGGCTGTAGATGGCTTCGAGGAAACTGGTTTCCCAACCGGCCCAGTTCACCTTCACGTTCGGGTGCCTAAAGAATCTTTCGCGCACGTAGCGGATGTGCTTGAGGGCGGTTTCCTTGTCCATGAAGGGCGCCCATTGCAGGCCCGTAAACGATTTCGGAATCAGGATGCCCATACTCACGGCAATCTGGCAGCCGCGCAGGTACTTACGACCGATTTTTACGAGGTTCTCGATTAGGTTGCAGAACGCTTCCATGTCCTGCTCATTTTCTGTCGGGAAACCGATCATTGTGTACAACTTAATTTTGTTGAACCCGCTACTGAAGGCGTGCTCGGCGGCGTTGTACATGTCCTGGTCGCTGATGGTCTTGTTAATCATCTTGCGGATTCGTTCGGAGCCTGTTTCGGGAGCGAAGGTCGCGCTACGGCCGCCCTTCAAAGCTGAAATTTTCTGGGCGAGCGTTTCGCCGAAAGCGTTCACGCGAATGCTCGGAAGGCTCACGTCCACGGTATCAAAAAACGGGTCGTCAATGATGGAGTCGGTCAGGCCTTCCACGGGCTTGTAGTCGGCGGTCGAAAGACTCAGGAGTCCCAGTTCGCGTTCGCCGGTCGCCTTGATGCCAGCCTTGGCGATATCCAAAACATCATCGGGGTCGAGTTCGCGGCAAGGTCTGTACCAGATTCCTGCCTGGCAGAACCTACAACCCTGGGCGCAACCGCGCATCACTTCTACACTGAAGCGGTTATGCACCAGCTGCATGTTCGCAATCAGGTTCTTGATGGGGTAGTTCTTCGGGTCCATCACCGGAATGAACTGTCTGCGAACGCCGTTTGTGTTCTGGTAGCTGCCCTTGGCCGGTTCAGCCGGAACGATGTCGCCAAATTCGTTGGTGATGACGGGACGTAGGCTCGGTACGTATACGCCGTCGATTTTGGACAAATTCTCTAGAATCTTTGCGCGGGGGAGTTTCGCCTTTCGGCCTTCGCCAACGCAACGCAAAAACTTCACAATCATGTCTTCGCCGTCGCCGATCATGAAGGCGTCAAAGAAGTCGGCAACCGGTTCGGGGTTTGCCATGGCGGGGCCGCCAGCCACAAGAATCGGGTCTTCTTCCTTGCGATCCTTCTGCCAAACGGGGATACGTGCAATGTCGAGTACGTAGGGCACGTTCGTAAAGTTGAGCTCCGTCTGGAGCGTCATGCCGACCACCTCGAAATCACGCACGGGCGTGTAGCTTGCGTAGCTGTACAGCGGAATGTCGTACTTCTCCATTTCTTTCGCCATGTCGTCCCACGGCGCAAACGAAACTTCGCACAGCAGGTCGCTCTCGCGGTTGATCACATGGTACAGAATACGGATTCCGTTATTGCTCATGCCGATTTCGTACTTGTCGGGGAACACAAACGCCATGTTGCAAAGCATCTGGCTGTGGTCTTTGACGACACTGTTGGCTTCGCCGCCCATGTATCTAGCAGGGGATTCGACGGCAGGGAGAGCTAACGCAATTTTTTCAAGAATGGTCATAGGGCAAAATGTAGAAAATAGAGCCTTAAATAGGTTGAATAGCCAGTTCTGAGTTCCAAGTTACTAGAAAAGCTTGTGTAATCGGCATTTTGTAATAAAAAAATACTAGAAACTAGAATCAGTTTATTGCGCCGAAGGCGTCCTTTTAATTACATTTAAGAACATGAGCATGCTAACATATTTCTTCTGGCTGGTTACGTTTGTCGCGGGTGTCGTCGTCGCATTCTTTGTGCCCGAAACGACGGTCCCCATTGGTGGCAAGTTCGTCTTTATCGGGGCTTGGGGCGCGGTCCTTGGCCTGGTACTCTACAACGTGTGCAAGCGTAAGCTCGATATTGCCGAAGAGGACTTCAACGAAGCTCTCTATTCCATCAAGGACTCTAAGCTGTCCATGTCGTCTGGCCTTTCGACGCCGGACCCTGATCCTCTGGCCTCGTCGCCGGAACCCGAAGACATGCCTCTCCCGACTGGGGCAATCTCTTCGAAGGAAGCCCTTGCTAAAAAGGTGGATGAAATTTGCGTGAAGTTCCCTCTTGCAGCTTGGAAAAAGTATGCTCGCTGCCTCTTGAAGGATCGTCCGGTTCCCGAAGTAATCCAGGCTCTCCAGGATTTGCTTCCGCAGCTGTTCCCGAATGCCTCCGGTATCCTGTACATGTATGCCGGCACCCAGACCGATTTGCACAAGGTGCTTTCCTTCGGTGAAACGGTCATTAGCGACGATGTGATTCGCCCGGTTGAATGCGCAAGCTTCGATGCCGGCGATATCGTTATTACCGATTATTCGAACCCGAGCGTGAACGGCGGTTGCACGCACTTGCACCTCCACCCGCACGGAATTTCGTTCTGCGCCCCGATCGAAGGTGTTGAAGAACATTTCGGTATTTTCTCTTTGCAGACCGACGCCCTGCCCGACAACGAAACCATGGATGACTGGCATGCCAAGGTGAGTGCGGTTTCTGCAACGTTTGGTCTTTATATTGCGACCCAAAACCTGAATGCCCGCTACAAGCAGCATAGCATTCGCGATGGCCTTACGGGCCTGTTCAATCGCCGCTATATGGAAGAGTCCCTGATCCGCGAAGTTTCTGCGGCTACCCGCCACCGCTCGCCGATCGGTCTTGTCATGATTTACCCGGATTCCGTGGCCCAGATCCAGGAACAGCGCGGTCGTCATGCGGTCGAGCAGCTTTTGTGGGAATTGGGCCAGCGCCTGCCGGGCTATGTCCGCAACGAAGATATTCCGTGCCGCTACGAAGGCGACGTGTTCTGTGTGATTCTGCCGGGTGCAGACCTCAAGATTACGCGTGCCCGTGCCGAACGGATCCGAAACGAGATTTCCCAACTCAAGATTGCCTATGGCGAAAGCGTTCTCGAGACAACCCTCAGTATGGGCGTGGCGGTCATGCCGGCGCACGCTGGCGATGCCCGCGGACTCCTGCAGGCGGCAGGCGAATCGATGCAGATGGCAGTCCAGTCCGGCGGCAACCGTGTGATTCTTGCCGAGGCCCTGCCCCCCAAGAAATAAACGGGTAAACGTTTTTTTTGAATTAATTTGTCTGTAAAGTGAATTCTGCTTTGCAGGCTTTTTATTATAAGGCCCGATGTCCCCGGAATAGGCTAGAAATAAAAAAACTCAGCTAACTTGCGTTAACTGAGCTTTTTGGGGGTTAGGAGGAGAACAAAGAGTTCTTGAGCATTAAGATAGAATTTGGAGGGGAAAAGAGTAGGGCTTTTCGTTAGATGGTGTTGAAAAGCGTTGAGGATTCTTCAACATTCTCAATGATTCTCATTGGGCATATTTTCTTTTTTTTACTATTTTTAGGATATGAAAAAATTTTTAGCTCCCATCGTGCTGCTTGTCCTGGCATCCGCTTTGGCTGTGTACCTTTTGATGGATTTCTCCGGTTCGGGAAATTCCTTTGATGCAGAAGCTTACCTTGTAGCACGCTCTAAAATTGATTCGCTGGAACTTGAACTTTGGAATGCAAAAGCGAATCCGGACCTTCAGGTAAACATCCGTTTGCAGTTGGATTCTGCATGGGAAGAACTCTCCTCCATGCGTTCCGCTCCTGTGTCCGCCTCTGCGGAGGGGGCCTCGGTCGAAGGTCAGTCCCACACGTCCGATATTGTCAAGTGGATCCTCGGTGGCGTTTTGGCTATCGCCGTCTGCGTTGTCGTTTTGGTGTTCGTTCTCAGAAAGCGTCAGGAAATCATTACCCGCCGTATGGAGGCTATCAAGGCCGAACGATTCAAGGAGCCCAAGGCCGTCCTCGACGATGCGACGATTCCGCCGCGCCCGCGCCGCGAAAAGCGTTCCATTATTGCGGACGCCGAAGCGTATGCCGCTCAAAAGCGTGAAACGCTCGCCCAGGAAGCCGCTGCAAAGCTGGCTCCCAAGCCCGAAGAAGAACCGAAGGTTGAATTCGAAGACGAAAATGGTGTCCCCGAAAACAAGATTTTGACGGGCATCCCCGACAACAAGCCGACTCTCAGACCTACGGCCAAGGAACGTATCACTTCTGCTATGCAGAATCTGTCTGACGTATTGCGCGCCCCTCGCGGCCTTTCTCGTGAACGCACCATGAAATTGCGAGCCCAGAGCCGCAACCTCACCGGCGACCCGAACCTCAAAAGTCCGCTCGAAATCACTCGCTTCGATCGCGAATCCAACGAAAAGACGAAGATTCTCCAGATGTCCCGCCGCGGGTTCCCCGCCTCGGCTATCGCCTCTAGCCTGAAGATTTCCCAGGAAAAGGTGGAAGCGGTCATCAAGGAAGCTATGGGCTAATGCGTTATCGTTTCCGCTGTGAATACCTGGGGTCGGCCTTTTACGGCTGGCAGGCCCAGAACGAGGGCGGAAAAACCAAGTTCGTTACAGTCCAGTCTGCGCTAGAACAGGCTTTTAGCGTCGCTCTTCGTACGCCAGTGCGCATAACCGGCTCTGGTCGTACCGATACGGGCGTGCATGCCCGCGGACAGTGCGTGCATTTTGATTTCGACGGCGAAATCGATTGCGCAAAAATTGTCCGCTCCATTAACGGACTTACCCAAAGGCTTATCCGCATTCGCGACCTTGAACCTTGTGCGCCGGATTTCCATTCTCGCTACGATGCCTTGTGCCGCTATTATCAATACACGATTTTTACGCGTCCGGTCGCCCTTATGCGCGACTTCGGTTGGGAGTGCGGCTCCTTGAATCTCGATCTTGAAGCCATGGAGCAAGAGGCCAGGTCCTTCCTCGGACATCACGATTTTATTGATTTCTGTATTCCCCGTAACGACGGCAAGCCCACAGATTGCATACTCACGGAATTTCGACTGGAACGCCTGAATGACTGGAGCTGCATGTTCCACATCAAGGGTAACCGGTTCTTGCACCGCCAAGTGAGGGCCATGGTCGGCACGCTGTTCGATGTCGGTCGCGGCAAGCTTCCGCTGGGAACCGTACAAACTATTTTTGAAAAAAAATTTAAGGGCGAACGCACATGGGCGCCGCCCCAGGGGCTTGTACTTCAGAATGTGGAGTATAAGGACTACTAGCCCTTAATCGCATCGATCATGTCGCGCACGGCGCGGTCAATGCCAATCATTACAGCCTTGCTTACAATGCTATGGCCGACAATAATTTCGTCGATGCCTTCGATAGCGGCGATTGCGCCGACGTTTCTGTAGTTGAGTCCGCGACCGGCCTTCACCTTGAGACCGTATTTGCGGGCAAGGACCGTCATGTCTTCGAGTGCCGAAATTTCGCGTTCCACTTCTTCGTTGCTTCCGAGAGTGAAACTGGTAGCGTACTTGCCGGTATTGAATTCGACAAAGTCTGCGCCAATCTTCTTGGCTGCCTTGACCTGTTCGGTTTCGGCGTCAATGAACACGCCCACGGAAATGTCGTTGTTCTTGAGCGTCATGATCGGCTTCACGAGGTCGTTTGCCTTGGCGGCAACGTTCAGACCGTCTTCGGTCGAAAGTTCCGTATGGGTTTCGGGGACAAGCGTCACCGTGTCGGGCTGGTTGTTGATTGCCACCTGGAGCATTTCTTGCGTGGGGCTGATTTCCAAGTTCATCTTGGTCGTAACCGTGCGGCGCAAAAGCTGTACGTCGCGGTCCTGGATATGCTGCTTGTCTTCGCGCAAATGCATGGTGATACCCGCGGCGCCTGCGATTTCTGCAAGTACCGCCGCTGCAATCGGATCCGGTTCGCAAATCTTGCGGGCTTCACGGATGGTGGCGATATGATCAACGTTAAATCCAAGTTTTACGGTCATACAAGGCTCCTTGTCATTTCTTCATAAAAGTAGATAAATTTATTAGAGTGGTACCCTGGGCTTTCGCTTTTGCCGGCAAATCGTTCAATTTTTCGATAGAGCTCATGCTCAAGGGAAGAATCATCACGGCGAGGCCGTTGCGCTTTGCTTCCCTGATTTTTGCCTTGGAATAGTCGTCAAGCGAGCTGTTTTCCGGGTTGTAGGCCGTGGCGGTCTTGCATCTCATTCCGATTTCTTTGCAGGTTTGCATCACGATGGAACGCTTGTTCGCCGAAATATCCAAAAACCAAAGACCTCGGTCCTTGGCGGGTGTCAAAATGGCCTGCAAAAGTTGCTTGTGTTCTACGGCCTGCTCGCCATAACGCGAGACAATGCCCCTTGCTTCCGGGAACTTGGCATGTGCATCTCCAATCACGGTCTCGATTTGTTCTTCAGTGTGGTGGATGCGCAAGGGTCTTAATTTGTTGTGAGCCTTGTTCAGTTTGGTCGATTCAAGCGTGAGCCAAAGGGTTTCGCTCTTGTTGTTTATGTTGTCTAAATTCGCGTAGTCAGCTTCGCTTAAGCCGAATGGCGGAATCAGCAAGTCGTACGGGTAGTCGAGTTTCTTGAGTGCGACAATCAGTTCGGGCGTCAGGTTTGTCACCTGGAATGCGACTGCGAGTAACGAAGCCCCCGGCTTGAATTCGTTGCGGGAGACTTGAAGTTCCAGTTTGAGAGTGTCGCCTTTGTCGTTCAAAAGGTCGACCTTTGCGGCCTGGAAAATAGAAGGGTCCAGATTGTAGAGTTCTTCCATGTAAAGAATCTTGCCCCCATTCTTTTCGGCAAAACGCTTAACCTGCAGCAAATACATGATGACCGTTTCGCCGCCACCCATTGTCCAAATGTGGCGCTTTTTACGCTTGGAGTAGCTGACCTGCAGCGGCGACAAGGCTGCGTCCATTTTTTCTTCAAACGGACGGGTGTCCTTTTCTACAGCCTGTTCGGCAGTAGATTCCTTTTGGCCGAGTAGCCCTTGTATCTTTGTCTTGTATAGTTCTGGAAGTTTCGGAAGTAAGAATATGAACCCTCCGATTAAAATCACTAAAACAATAATTATGGCAAGAATGTGCTTCATTTTTCCCATGGTAGGTGCTAATATAACTAAATTGCCGGTATGCCCATTGTGTTTGCCTTGGTCGGAGCGACCGGAATCGGAAAATCGGAATTGTCCCTGCGACTTGCGGAATCGTTTAATGCCGAAATCATCGGTGTCGATTCCAGGCAGGTGTACAAAGGCTTTTCCATAGGCACGGCGCAGCCGGACGAGGCTAGCCTTAAGCGCGTCAAGCATCACCTGGTCGATTTCTTGCCTCCTACCGAAACATTTTCGGCGGGGGAGTTCTGCCGCCAGGTAAAAAATTTGCTGGACGAAAATCCCGACAAGAAATACATCTTGGTCGGCGGTACAGGTCTTTACGTACAAAGTCTTCTACTCGGTTTGCCGAACATTCCTGCCGTTCCCCCGACAGTCCGTCAAAAGTTCGAGAATATGGCCGCAAGCGAAGGGACTACTAGTTTGTATAAAATAGCTTGCGAGGTGGACCCGGAATCGGCTGCGAATGTGGACCCGAACAATGCGCAACGCCTTGTGCGGATCCTTGAAGTCTTTGAGGCAACAGGACGCCCTTTATCTGGTTATCAGAAGGAACGTGAAGGCGGAATTGGGGCGTTGCCTGTTTTTTGGTTGCAGCGAGAGAGGGATGTATTGTACAAACGAATCGATTCCCGCGTCAACCAGATGATTAAAGACGGCTGGGTCGAAGAAGCCCGTGAACTTTCTAAAGTGGTGCCGCTTAGTGCTCCGGCATGGCAAAGTTTGGGCTACCGCGAACTTTTGCAGGCGCAAAGTGCCTCCGAAATGGCGCAAGTTATCGAAGAAGTCAAGAAAAAGACCCGCAATTACGCCAAAAGACAGCTCACCTGGTTCCGCGGCCAGATGGATAGCACTTCTATTGATATGGAAAATGGCCCTTTTGAGGCGATTTTGTCCAATCTTTCAAAAAACGCTTAAAGAAAGTTGTGAATAGTTTGTGAATTCTCGGGTAACTCCCTGCGCAAGAGTCGTGTTATTCCCGTTTTTTGCGAAAATAAGAAAAAAATGCGAATTTTTCTGCAAAAACACCCTTGCAAATGTTTCTGAAAATTCTATAATTGGCGTCGTTCCTGAGAGGGACGGCCGAAAACGAAACGCTAAACGCGAAGAACCAAGTAAGCCGCGATCAAGGGACAGCAACCCGAGAGGTTGTTGAGTAGATTGAAGGAATCGGAGATGTGCTTAGTGACGGGTCCAAGAGATTTCTTGGAAT
>NZ_MWQL01000010.1:0-136794 GCF_002210325.1 Fibrobacter sp. UWB1 | reverse complement strand
ATAAAGACCCGTTTGACCGGATTTTAATTTGTCAGGCAAAGGTCGAGGGAATGAAACTTATGACACACGACTCCCTGATTCCCTATTACAACGAGTCTTGCGTTTTGTCGGTTTAGGAAATCATCCCGTCACGTCCAAGCGTGAATTGAGAATCGAAAATCTAAGTGCAAAATACCTTGCCGAAGATTTGATCGAAAACGAGCCGGCACTATTTGGGTGAAAAGTAATTAGCCTATTTCATTCTACCTGGCAATTACTTTTTGCGAGACCCCGTTCATCCTTATAAAATATGTTCCCGGAGTCTTCACTGTTTTTACATGATGGCCAAGAGCGTCGTAAATGACTTGTCGCGAGCCACTCCTGACCATATCATGAGCAAACTTAGAACGAACTATCGTTGTAGAAGTGTCAATTTTGGCAGTGTCAATTGGCGTTGGCATTTTGGAGTATTCACAAAAACCCGTAAAACCAGGGAAAGTTCCACAAAGCTCCCAAACACCCCTATCTTCAACAGAGTCATTGAACGTGTTCAAATTTTTCACAAAATCGGCACTTGAAAATTCCGCAAACTGTAAATCGAGTACATTTATCAAAACTCTAGCAGAATCATTTCTTATAACGGCATATTCAAGATCTTTCAAAGTTTCAACATTAGCATAGGATTCATTCACTTCAAATACAGACGATGTAACGCTGGCCGCTATTATTGCAACATTCTTCTCTGCCGAAATTGAATAAGGGGAAACATATACATTCCGAATACAGACAGAGTCTGCCAAAGAGAAGCCAAAAACACCCCCAGCAAAGCTGCTTTTTCCTTCGGCCCTGGATATAATGTTTCCTAAATTAAAAGCATCTGTCACTGAAGAACGAGAAGAGCCGGCAATTCCCCCCACTATAGCCGAAGGAACCCCTGTACTACTACTAGAAGCATTCTCCCGATGAACATTAACTTGAACGGTTCCATAATTGCCGCACTTTTTTAAAGATCCCATAGAGAAACCACTCACACCACCCACATAGGCTGATATATGACGCATGCCTCCTGTATCTCTATCTGTAGCCACATCAACAGTAATATTACCTGTATTGACAACTCCTTCAAGAAGACCTTCTACGCCACCAGAAATTCCACCAACATAAACATAAGAGGTCGAAGCAAATTCGCCCTTGTTTGTAACAGATCCATTATTCACAACATTCAGAATTTTGCCATAATTATAGCCGGTAATTCCTCCAATATAAGCCTCAAGCCCCATATCAAGATTCACATTATTTACCGAATTTGAGATTACTCCCTTACTGAAATTTGTCCCGACAAGTCCTCCAATGTTTTCCGCAAAAACCTTTCCCCTAGATGTGATTTTCCCGGATGTCGTACAATTGTCAATAACACCATGATTACGCGCGGCTATAGTACCGATAGTTATCTTTTCACATTCACCGACAATGCAGCCACTATACCCAGTGACATTTATATCAACATTCACAAGGTTCAGATTTTTAACCACGCCCTGAACGCCAACAACCTTGAAGAACCCTGCAAAAATCGTATTGATTTTCAATCCATAAACACTATGACCTTGACCATCAAAAATTCCCTCATATGATCTCAGTCCGCCCTCCTTGTAAGAAGGCAATGGGGAGCCAATGGGTATCCAGTTTTTCGATGAAACCGAAAGCGAATCGCTTCCTAAAATAATGTCTTTTTCTAAAAGAGCATTTATGGATGAATCGCCGTCTGCAACCTTTTCTGCAAACCAAGCAAGTTCTTCTGGAGATGTGATTACATAATACTTTACTCCATCAACATCCTTAACGGAAGCCTCCTTAGTGGAACCATCCCATTCTGCAAAAACAAATCCAGAGATGAACAACAACCAAATTAAAATTTGTTTCAGTAACCACATAAGACTATACCATTTTTTTCAAAACGCCCCCCAAAAAAACACTAATGCCGAAGATATTCGCACGCGCTCTTCGGTCTGTGGGACAACTTCTCAAGCCGAGAGCCGCGACTAAACTTGTTTAGGCATGGCCGAGGCGAAGAAGTTGGCGCTTGCGCAACGTCTCTTCTTTCTTTACTTCACGAAACATGGGTTACCTCTCGGCCTTCGGCCAGGCTGTGAGCCATGAGCGCAGAAACCTTCGGTTTCCTTTGAGCAATGAGGTTGCTTAGCAAAGCTAGGCGATTTATCAGGCGCCTTTGGCGCGATTCTTTAGCTCAAAGCACACGAAGTGTGCGACCTCATACCTCATAGCTCATAGCTATTAGGCGTTAAATTTTCGGGTTCAAATTTAGAAAATAGAGGAGGCTATGGCAAAGCGGCTTACCGCTTTAGGCTACCCTTTCTTCAGGATTTCTTCGATGTCGGCGCGGCTGAGGTAGGCTTTTTCGTTCAGGGCTGCGGCAATTTCGCAAAGGGGCTTGCGGCAAGCCATCAGAATGTTGAAGAGTTGTTCGACCACGTTCGCCTCGGACAATTGAAAATAGTAGCAAGCGGCCTGAAAACGCTGGTAATCCGGATCGCTCTTGTAGAGTTCCGCAGGGAGATCCTTCATGACCGTATCCAAGTCGCAAGCAAAATCCTTGCGCATCAGGAATTCGGCCAAATGACCCGCCATGGCAATGTGGGCATCGCCTTCGAGCTCGGTTCCGGCGATGTGGGTAATGCCGGGGCGCTCCTTCGACATGTCCATTTTTACGTATTCGAGAGGGCGCTTAAACAGGAAGGCAATAAGTGCGTGACCCGCCTCATGGTTACACAACTTTTTGAATTCTTCTTCGCCGAAGAACTCCACCAACGATTCTCTTGTTAATGTTTGTTCTGACATTGCGTAATCCAGCTATTAAAAAAACACTACAAAAATACAAATTTGAGCACTGATTTTCACCCCGAATATTCCAACTTGGAATATAATTTATCATAAAAAAAGGCGTCAAAACTTGCTTTTGGGAGGACTGAACACTTATATTGTCTATAAATCCTTTAACCTAAAAAGGGGGCTTAAATGTCCAATGCAAGGTCAAACATGAGACATATCGTTCTCATAACACTTTCTGCCGCGATTGGCGGATTTCTATTCGGCTTCGATTCGTCCGTGATTAACGGGGCGAACGGAGCCCTTAAAGCACACTTCCACGCGACCGATTATGAACTCGCCTGGGCTGTTTCACTTGCACTGATTAGCGCGGCTGTCGGTGCATTTTTTGCAGGCCGAATTGCCGATGCCTTCGGACGCGTCAAGTGCATGCTTTTCGCTTCGGACTTGTTCCTGTTAAGCGCAATCGGTTCCGGTATTCCTTTTGGTATTTCTGACTTTATCTTGTGGCGCGTGATAGGCGGTTTCGGCATCGGCATGGCAAGTATTATTGCCCCGATTTACATTGCCGAAACAGCACCTGCCCACTTGCGTGGACGACTAGGTTCGATGCAGCAGTTCGCCATCGTGATAGGCATTTTCGTGGCGCTTCTTTCAAACTACCTGATTGTGCGTATCGCAGGCTCTGCCAACAACCCGATGATCGGTAATGTCAAGGCTTGGCAGGTGATGTTCTGGGTCGAAATCATTCCGGCAATCCTTTACGGATACGCCGCCTGGAAACTCCCCGAATCGCCACGTTACCTGATTCACAAGGGATTTATCGAGCAAGCCCAAAAAGTACTAGCACAAATCAACCCTGAAGGCGTCGATAAAGAAGTGGAAACCATCCAGTCTTCTTTCAAGAACAAGAAACAGCCCAAGTTTATTGACCTGATCGAGATTATTGACGGCAAGGAGCGCATTTCGCCGATTCTGTGGGCAGGCCTCGGACTCGCCATTTTGCAGCAGCTGGTGGGTATTAACGTGATTTTCTACTACGGCACCATGCTTTGGCAGAGTGTCGGCTTCGGCGAAAGCGACGCCTTCCTTACGAGCGTGATTTCGAGCGGAGTGAACCTGGTGATGACCGTGGTTGCCATTTTGCTTATCGATAAGATTGGCCGTAAGCCGCTCCTGTTGATCGGTAGCATTGGCATGGCGATTACCTTAAGCACACTTACCGTATGCTTTATGAGCGCAGGTGCCGACGGCACACTCCCGGGAACGGCTGCAATTATCGCCTTGATTGCTGCAAACCTCTACATTACCTTCTTCGCGGCAACGTGGGGACCGGTCATGTGGGTGATGCTTGGCGAAATGTTCAACAACCGCATTCGTACCATCGCAATCGCTATTTGCGGTCTTGCCCAGTGGTTTGCCAACTTCGTGGTCACCTGGACGTTCCCGGTGCTTACCGGCAAAGATGGCATCGGCGTCGGCCCGACTTACGCTCTGTATTCATTCTTTGCAATCTTCAGTATCTTCTTCGTGGCCAAGTTCATCAAGGAAACGAAGGGCAAGGAACTGGAAGAAATGTAGATATTTCGGATTTCAGAATTCGGAATATTGATTTCTGACAAATATTTGATATAATAAATGCAAAGGGTCCTCGGCAATGCCGAGGACCTTCGCTTATAATCTTTCGCTATTCAACAGAGTTACTTGACAGAGACCTTGCTGAGCTTGTTGCCAACGCGAACCATGTAGAGTCCCTTGCTCGGGACAGACACGGCAGCGTTGCCAAAGATAGCCTTGCCAGAAGCAACCAGCTTACCCTGCATGTTGAACACAGCGATGTTGGAGCCAGCCTTGGCGCCTTCAACAGAGATGTTCATACCGGCAACGGTAATCTTTGCTGCGGCCGGAGCTGCAACAGCCTGGATACCAGTCTTCGGCGTGTCAGAAATCTTGATGCCAGTAATCTTTTCCGGATCAACAACGTTGCCGCTAGCATCGAGGAATTCAACAGCCTTGATAGAGAGTTCGCCAATGCCGCCCTTAGCGTCCTTGACTTCCCACTTGATACCGGTAACACCCTTAAGAATCTGGGTGCCTTCCGGAGCCTTAGCCTGGTCGACCCAAGAAAGGATATTGATCAAGCTATCCGGATTCGGAGAAGAGCAGCTCTTGTCACGACCGAGGAAGCCCATATCGCAAGGAGTCAGATCGTAAGTCGTAGCGACATAGTCACCGCTCACAGGAACGTAGATACCCGGTTCTGCACCAGCTTCACCCGTGAATTCGTTAAGGATTGCCATACGGATCGGGCCAGAAGCCTTCATCGTCACGCGGAGAGACTTGATGTTGAGCTTGGTAAAGTCAACACCCTTCTTGTCGTTAGAAAGGAAGGACATGGCAATACCGGCAGACGGATACTTGAGGAGGCCTGCATCAGCCTTTTCCTGAGTCCATTCCGGTTCCGGACCGATTTCCATGGAAGCTTCAGCGTAGATAGCGCCATCCTTCAGGTAGAGCGGAGAAGAGCCAGAGTCCGGAACCATCTTGGTACCGATACCAAGCTTGTCGTGGTAGGCGCCCCAGTTCCAGAAGCCAGAGAGACCAACAGTAGAATCGCGAGAAGCCATCTGCTGACCTTCGATGTCGGAAACAGACGGAGCCTTGGTCGGATCCGGAGTGAACTTTTCAAAGCCAGTCGTATTATAGAGGTTAGGCATGTTACCAGTCAAGAGGAGGAGGTAGAGCATGTTCAAAGTAGCCGGATAGTACTTTTCTCCTTCGACAGAGCCTTCACCGCAACCCTGAGCGGTAGTGCAGCTCTTCTTTTCCTTAAGAACTCTGTAAACGGTGCCGAGATAGGACTTTGCTTCGTCGCTAGAAATGGATGACGTTGCAAGGCCGAGACCGCCGGAGAAAGTAGAAGAAACAAAGTTACGCTTCACACTCATATCGGCTTCATAAGAGTTGCTCTTATAGGCATAGCCAGAGTTCACACCGCTAGCGGTATGAGTAGACGGAATGAGCCAATCAACGACTTTCTTGTTGAAAGCCTGAGCCTTGGTATCGCCATACCAGTAATAAGCCCAAGCCATGCGCCACGGAGTACGGGCTGCGTCATCGTAGAAACCGATGTCGTTAGAAACGGCTGCAGATGTCAAAGTCGGCTTGTGATCGCCCCAGCTGCACCAGTCCGGCACAAGACCGGTCTTAGAATCCTGGCAAGCGTTCAAGTCAGTGTAAGCCTGGGAGATGACGCTAGACCAAGAACCGCCAGCAACATCCTGGAAGAGCTGGAAGTTGGCAGTCGTTGCATAGCTCGGGTTGAAACCGTCATTCCACTGGTTACCCGGCTTAATCTTGTTGCTTGCGATATCGTTGGTAGCAATCCAGGAAATGAGGGACTTACCGGCAGTGAGGTAAGAATCGTCATTCCACTGCTTGGAAGCCATCACGAGAGCGAGAGCGGCATCGAAGTCAGCGTCAGATGCAGTACCAGTACCACCGCTGCAACCGATACGCCAGTTCATACCGCCACCATTGACGCTGTTGCCAGTCCAAGTCTTATAAAGATTCTTGAAAACATCCTGATCGTCCATGTAGACGGAAATCAACATACCATATGCAATAGCTTCGGAAACAGTAGAGCAAGTTCCTTCCGGAGCGAGCACCCAACCATTGCTAGCCTGGTACCAAGCCTGTTTCCACAGCTTGTAATGTTCCTTGATCATGTCCGTATCGGCATATTCGATAGTCGTGCCGTGCGGATGTTTCATGTTCTGCGGGAACGGGTATTGCCCCGCATAGGCAGCGGCTGCCGTAAGGGCAAGGGCGCCGATCGCAACTTTGAAAGTGTTCTTCATAATTATTCCTTATTGATGACTTTTACACCCACTCTTAAATATAAAATAGAGACCTTTTTTGGGAAAGGTTTCAATTGTAATAATTCAGTTGCAAAAGTGGCGTTTTTACGTAAATTTCTAGGAATCTAGTGATTTTGTTCACACCCCGATTTGCACTTTTTGTTCGCCAAACGTTCTCAAAAAATTGCGGGAATTTACGTCCCGACAAAATGTTAACAGCAAGTTACTTTGTAGAATTCTGCTGCAACTTGGCTTTTGCCTTCTTGCGACGCCAAACTT
Organism: Fibrobacter sp. UWB1; assembly: GCF_002210325.1. Lineage (NCBI taxonomy): Bacteria > Pseudomonadati > Fibrobacterota > Fibrobacteria > Fibrobacterales > Fibrobacteraceae > Fibrobacter > Fibrobacter sp. UWB1. Next base: position 129,832 of record NZ_MWQL01000010.1, on the reverse strand, counting down.
TGAACTCGCTATACAGCGTACTGACCGTATAGATGAAAATCAAGAGCAGAATTGTATTCTTGGGCTGGTTCAAGTTGCAAATGCCCCATGCAATCGTAATAATCGGCAAATGAATCAAATACGGGTAGAACGAAGCACGGCCGATTTTGCGGACAATGCCAATGCAGAAGAACTTCGCGACAAAACCCTTGCCGGTCAGAAGCGAAACCAGGAAAAGGCCGTACAATAAAATCGGGAGCGAATGATGGAAGAAATAATTGAAGCCAGGATTCAGTTCCGGACGCATCAGGAAGAGACTGCCGTAAATAGCGGCGAGCATGACAAATTGCGCAATACCGCTTGCAAAGTTTCGCTTGAGAAAGTCGAAATGGCCTTCTTTAAAGAGTCTAAAGAGCACCATGCCGAACAAATATTCGAAAATACGGACGGGCGCAAAAATGTGGAAGAATCGGTACTTGGCGTCATAACTGTCGAACCAGAGATTATCGGAAAGGCCGAAGAAAATCGCCCACAGAATGCCCGGAATAAAGAGCGTTCCGAAAAGCACCCAGAGCGTGCGATCGCTCTGTTTGAAAAGCCAGCGGCTAAACCAGGGTGTCACCGCGTAGCACACAAAGAAACTGGTAAGTGACCAGGAAGGTTCGTTCAGTTTCATACCAAGATCTGGCACAATGGACCAAGTAAGCGTGATATGCAAAAGGAGGCTACGCCACGGGTGGGTCATTTTTGCAAGGCCTGCGGCAAAGCAGTCGCCGATTTCAGAGAGGCAGGGCAGGTGCGTGTAACCGCTAAACTTGAAGACGAGTACCACGAACATGAGGAGCGTCATGAAGAAGTGCAGGCGGTACAGTTTGGAGATGCGGGCGAACATGAAGGGGATTACAGGAATACGGCGTTCCGGATCGCTAAACTTGCTCGCGAAAAGAAAACCGGCGAGCACGTAGAAGATGCCTGCGGCAAAGGCGGGAGCATTAATGATAGGCATGATCCACTTGTAATCGGACATGTAATTGAGGGCCGAAGAAGAGCCCAAGTGCAGCATCACGATGTTAATGCTTGCGAGGAGTCGAAGGCCGTCAAGAGCCGGGAAGTAGTTAGGCTTATTTACTGTCATAATATAATTCGGAGTTCAGAATTCGGAGTTCAGAGTTGAAATTAATTCGGAGTTAGTAATAATTAATTCTGAAATCTGAATTCCGAATTCATCATTTTTTTCCTTTATCTTGTTGGCGGATGCGGGCAAGGGCTTTGGAGCGGCGGCGGGCGGTTTCCTGGAGGTCGATGGCTTCGTCATATTCATCGACGATTTCACGGCCGAGGATTTCTTCGAGGACGTCTTCGAGACTGACGATGCCTGCAATGGCGCCCCACTCATCGACCACGCCCACGATATGTCCGCGTTGCTTTAGGAATCGGAGCAAAAGCTTGTCAAGCGTAAGGCTGTCGGGAATGAGTTGCAACGGGCGCATCATCTGGCGGAGTTTTACATCGCGCATGCCCTCGGCAAGCTTGTTGTAGGCGTCGCGGCGAAGTACGATACCGACCCAGTTGTCCTTTTCTTTTTCGTAAAGCGGTACGCGCGAAAACGGCCAGTTTCCGCGTTCATCGAGAGTCTCGCCGATAGAGGCGTCTGCCTGAAGCGAGAAAACCACTTGACGCGGTGTCATGACCTTACGCACCGGCACCGACTTTAGAGCCAAAATGTTCTTGATAACCAGGGACTGTTGGCGGTCAATGACATCTTCGCGGAGTCCGAGACTCACCAGGCTGTTGATGTCATCGATACTCACGTCTTTCTTGTCTTCTTTTTCGCGGGTCCAGTGCTTGGTGAGCGTGAGGCAAAGCCAGATAATGCCTGTCCATGAAAGGACAATCGTAATGTAGTAGAACGGTACTGCGACCAAGGGGGCGACAATTTTTGCCTGCTTGACGCCAAGCGTTTTCGGCGTGATTTCGCCAAACAAAAGAATCAGCACGGTAAGAATTATCGGGAGCGATACCTGTCCAATCGGTGGCAAATTTTTGACAGCCAGCGCCGTCGCAAGTGATGCGCCCACGGTGTTTGCAATCGTATTCACCACCAGCACCGAGGCGATATAGCGGTCAATGTTTTCTTTGACATGCACTATGTAGCGTGCCGTAAACTTCTTTTGTTTTTGCAGTTGCTCAATGGTTGCAGGCGGCATGCTGTAAAATGACGCTTCTGTCACCGAACAGAACGCCGAAATGGCAAGGCAACCTAGAACCGTAAGGACGATATAAAACATTATTCAATACCTAACAAAGCCGGCTCAAAAAGCGCGGGCTCGACCGCCCAAAGTTGCGGGCGGCTCAAGTCATAAATGTATTCGGTCCAGTCGGAAAGCTGGTAAAGCATCTTGGAGCCCGGCGTCGGGAGCGTGAGCGAATGGCCGGAGCCGAGCACTTGCAAATCGACGTCGGTGTTTTCGCCGATGTCGGCAAGTTGCTTGGCGACGGCGATCGCGTCGTCGATTCCGCCGAGGCCGTGTACGAGTCCTGCGGCAAGGGCCTTGATGCCGATCATGACGCGGCCGCCACCGTAGGCGGTATCGACGGTCGCCTGCGGGATTCCCGTAGCTTTAGAAACGACTCCAGTAAAGCGATCGTAGAATTCATCCATGTACGCTTGCAAGGCGGCCTTTTCGCGGTCCGTCCAGGGGCGCGTAAAGGTCGTCGCGTCGGCATATTCGTGCGTCTTGACGGTTTCGGCCTTGAGCCCGATTTTTTCCATAAGGCCCGAGGCGTCGACTTTACCGCCATAGATACCGATGCTACCCACAATGGCCATCGGTTCTGCAAGGATCTTGTCGCCGGCACAAGCGATATAGTAACCGCCCGAGGCGCCCATGTAACCGATGCTAGAAACCACAGGAATGCCAATTTCGCTGACATTGCGAAGCGCAGCCCAAATCTTGTCGGAAGCGATTGCGGAGCCGCCCGGCGAAGAAACGCGCACTATCAAGGCTTCTGCACCGGTGCCGGGCAATTTGCGGATTGATTCGAGTACCGAGCGTTCCATGCGGGAATCGATAGTGCCGTCAATATTCAAGAGGGCGATCTTTGCTCGCGGAGCCCAACTTTCGTTGAAAATCTTCTTGCCTGTCGGCGTCCAAGTGCGGTACGCCGCATTCGGGTAGTCGATATCAAAGAACGTCTTCAATGCGTAAGATGGCACTTGATCCAGGTAAAGCAAGGTGTCTACAAGGCCCGCGCGCTTTGCAGCAGACGCCGTTACCAGCGGTTCGCCCGCCAAGGAATCCAAATGTTTGTAGGCTTTTGCGGAAGACATTTGCGATCCTACGCCACGCATGGAAATGTAGGTTTGCAAAGCGGTCCACAAATCATGATACAGCGTGTCGAAATTGGAGCGTGCCTCTGCCGACATGGAGTCTGCCACGTAGGGTTCTACAGCGGACTTGTACGCCCCATGACGTAAGAATTCCGCCTTCACGCCCAGTTTGTCAAACAAACCCTTATAGAAAAGAATGTTCCCGCCGAGACCGCGCCAGTTCATGTGAGCGGAGGGTTCCACTGCAATACGGTCTACATGCGCAGACGCCAGCAACACCGCAGGGCGGATGTCATCCATGTAGGCGACCACCTTGCTTCCGCGGGCCTTGAGTTTTTTGACGTAGCGGTCAATTTCGCTCGAAATGCCGATGTTTCCCTTATAGCCCGAGAAGTCCAGAATCACGAGGCCGCAGGCCGGGTCGCGCAGCATGTGTTCAAACAGATTACGCACATGCCAGATGCTAATGGAACTCTTGCGGAAGAACGAGAATTCGTCTTCGGTTTCCGCAACTTGCATATCGAGCGGCACGCGAATAATCTGCGCACTCAAAGAAGCGTTCGGGTTGCGGGCACTGTGATAGCCCCAGGCGCCGCCCTTGGGCAAGAGGTCGTCGTATACATGCAAGGCGACATTGTTGTAGGCACCGAAACTGGTGGAGAAGGTAAGGCGGTATTCGTCGTCGCCATAGAGCGGCATGCGGAAGCCCCAGCGCACACCGTAAAGGCCGAGTTCAAAAAGCAAACGGTGGTCTTCGAAATCTTCGACGTCGTAACTCACGCTGAAGAGAGAGCCGAGGCGCAAAGTTGCACCCAAGTTCTGCACACGTTCAGGAGCCTGCGGGCCGGCATAAAGCACATTGTCGCAGGAGTAGCCAAGCGACACGAACGAAAGAGGGCGAATCATAACACCCAAATCCATGCTCCATTCCGTGCCCGTAAATTCTGCAGTACGGATAGCGTTAACGCGCTCGCCTACAAAAATCGTGCGGTTCCAGAGAGCGTTTCCGTGAATGAGGCTCCAGCGGGAAAAATCGAGGTGATGCGGGCCCTGGGTATATTCAAAGCCTGCAGCCCAATGTTCTAAATTACCGCCAACACGAAAATCCTTGATGGAATTGTCGTAATCGTAACTAATGAGCGCGCCCTTGGAATCAAAGGCGGCAACGCCGGCCGGGTTACCCCAAATGCCATGTTCATTTTCAAGCGATACAAAACCCGACTCGCCCGGAATATAGGCGAGGGCATACGTAGCGCAGAACAAAAAAAGCGCGGATACAACCTTATTTTGCATCAAATTCATTCGCACTCCCCTTCTTGCATACTTCACCAACCAAAGAAACCATGATCACTGCAGCACAGGCGTCGTATAGGCCTCCATACCAACTGTAATCGGGTTCCTCATCTTGCGCCGTTTTTTTATAACTTCTTAAATAATTTAGAAAAGCCTGATGTTCCTTTTGTAAGGCATACGCCGGATTGCCGTTGCGATAGGCGCCCAAATCCAGCTTGACCGAGCGAGCGCCCATCGAAATTTCTACCGTACGCGAATCAGAGGCGGAATTTCGGTCTGCTATAAATTCAGCATTTAACGTTTTCAAATCATAGAAGGCGTGCACCCGGTCGTCCGACAGTTCTTCGCAGCGAAACGACTTGTACATCATCGCTTCCTTGCCGGCAAAGAAATGAAGCAGGTCCATGTCGTGGATCATCAGGTCATATTCCACGGAGACATCGCGGTTGCGCGGAGAGAATCCGTGCGTTCGCGTAAACTTGAAGCTGACCGGGGAGGCATCTTGTTTCTGGAGAAACCAGAATTTGAAGTAATCCTGCATTTCCTTGAAAAAATCGGACTTCACAAATTCTTCGATGGCCGGGTTGTAGCGTTCCGAATGGCCGACAAAGACAAATGCATTACGCTCCGAGGCAATGCGCCGAAATTTTTCTGCATTTTCAAAAGAGATGGATACCGGCTTTTCGACAAGCACCGGGAGCATGATTTCGATAGATTTTTTGACGTATTCGTCGTGCGTTACTGCAGGCGATGCGACCACGGCAAAGTCCGGCGAAAGTTTGCCGACTGCGATTTGTTCGAACAGGGCGGTCGCCTCGGCCGTGGTATCCGCCACTCCGATAAATTCAATGCCATCGGCTTCGAACAACCGCTTGTGCCGCTGCCCCATAGTTCCGTTGCCGATCAGGACTGCTTTATAAGAACATGAATTTTGCATAAAGTCCTAACGTGTGGCCGGTTTCCATTCCAAACAGGTAGCCGCGATTTATTTCGTAAAAAAGGGCGATTCCTAAAGAATTCTTGAGCACGGCAAAATAGCGGGCGGCGTCAACGCGCATTCTAAAGCCTTGGTCCAGGTCATCCATTTTACGGTACGACTTTTGCATGTTCAGGTTTTCGGATTCCTGAATGCGCCAACGGTACAGGAAAACGTAATCGAACTTCCAGCCGGAATAATCGTCACGGTCCCAGAGGAACTTCCACGAAATGGAGCCCTTTACGCCCAGTTCATCGCCCGGTTGATAATTCTGCTTTTCAAGGAACGTGTAGTATTCAACCGCGGCCCCAAGCGTCATATTCCGGGAGAATTCATAAAGGCCGAAGGGCGAAACGCCCAAGCGGTAGAATCGATTGACTTGCGAGCCCTCGCGCGGCGGAAGGGTCCAGTTTAAATCTACCCCGAAAAACGGGAAGGGGCGCATTTTTACACCCAGGTACGATTCATTCAATCCGTTGACATGCAAGTCCAGAGCTTCATGACGCTGGTCATGGAACATGAGGTCGTATTCGTAGCTCAGAAGTCGGTACGAGAAATCACCGTAAACGCTAAAGCAATTACAAGGGGCATACTCCCCCGACATGTTTATATCGGCACTGTAAACGTCGTCTCGAAGTTCCGCCAAACCTCCAAACAGGGCATAGCTTTCGGGGGCTCGCACCGGCAAAATAGATTCGCGGGCATGGCCCAAAAGCGCCAAGACAACAACACAAAAGGGAATTATTCTTAAAGAAAGATATCGTTTCACAGCTAGATGACTACAATTTAACAAAAAAGACAATCCTGCAGGCACGGTTGGTTGGAAATCCCATAACGATTATCTATATTAGGGTTCATCATGAAGAAGATAATCACATACGGTACTTTTGATCTTTTACATTACGGCCATATTAACCTTCTGAAGCGCGCCAAGGCTTTAGGCGATTATCTTATTGTAGCCCTTTCCACTGACGAATTCAACTGGAACCAAAAACAGAAAAAATGCTACTTCAGCTACGAGAAGCGTAAGCAGCTCCTGGAAGCCGTGCGCTACGTGGACCTCGTGATTCCCGAAGAAAGCTGGGACCAGAAGAAAACGGACGTCAAGGAATACCACGTAGATACTTTTGTGATGGGCGATGACTGGAAAGGAAAATTCGATTTCCTTAAAGATTCCTGCGAGGTGGTTTATTTGCCCCGCACGCCGGAAATCAGCACGACCCAAATCAAAAAAGATCTGGAAACTTTAAAGAAATAGTAGACTTACAATGAAGCGTCCATCCCCGAAGCTTCTATTGTTTTTCGTTCTTCTTTTTTTAGCATTTATTGTCAATTCTTGCGGTACCTGGGGCGAAAATTCATCGCAGGCCGCCGATTCGGCGTATTTACCGCTGGACGATTCAGAATATCCTTACGCAGGATTGCCGCGCCTGGTGATTGAAACAGAGAATTTTAGGCAAATTAACAACAAAGAGACGAAAGTCCCGGCACGACTGCAGTTCTATGGCGAGAACAAGCCTTCTAGCGAAATTCTGGACCTCACGATTAAGGGGCGGGGCAATTCCAGTTTTGTCATGACCAAATACGGCTACAAGATCAAACTTGCCGAAAAAGAGTCCATGCTCGGAATGCCCAAGGACAAGGAATGGGACTTGATTTCCAACTTTCGAGACAGATCCATATTGCGCAACTACATCACCTACCAGCTTGCGGGAATCCTCGGCGACGAATACTTTCCGAAGGGCAAGTTCATAGAGCTATACCTGAACCGGCAATACCTGGGAATCTACCTTCTGGTCGAACACGTCAAGGTTTCCAAGAGCCGCGTCGACATTCCCAAAAGCGATTCCAGCTTTCTTTTCGAAAAGACCTCGGCCACCACGACAGACGGAGCCCTGTTCACATCCGGTCTCGGCTACATTTTCAAGTTCCGCCAGCCCAAGGAACCAAGCGAAGAATCCAGGGCCCTTCTCGAAAACCACATTGACGATTTCGAGAATTTTCTGCAATCCAAAAACATTTATAAACTTGACCTCATCGGGAATTGGATTGACATCGATGACTTTGTAAGGTATTACTGGATTCAGGAGTTCACGAAGAATATCGATGGTCACAGGCGAAGCATTTTTATTACCTGGGAAACGGACAGCGTCCTGAAAATGGGCCCCGTATGGGACTTTGACCTAGGCTACGGAAATTCATTAGACGTTAAAAGCGGACCCGAGGGGTGGCTGATTCGCAAGTACGGATGGAACCGCTATCTGTTCAAGAACAAGGATTACGAGGCTCGTATAAGGGAATACTGGAAAAAGAACCGCTCCGCATTTGTCGCGACCTTGGATTCTATTGACTCCATGTCCGAAAAACTGGCAAAGGCGTCGCCAAACGAGTTCAAGAAATGGCCCGTTCTGAAAAACGACTCCAGGTGGCCCTTCCATGAAAAATTTGACAGCTACCAAGACGCCGTAAACGCTCTAAAATCCTGGATTGAAGCGCGAATCCAGTGGATTGACGAGAACATATAATTCTATATTTGGAACCGAAATGTCTTTGAAGCAAAAAACTTTCAAAGGCGTCATTTGGAGTGCTGTAGAAAGATTTTCTACCCAGGGCGTACAGTTCCTGTTCGGTATTCTTTTAGCTAGACTTTTGACGCCTAATGACTACGGCATGATCGCCATGCTCACCATCTTTATGGCGGTGAGCCAGACTTTCATTGACAGCGGTTTTGGAAACGCGCTCATTCGAAAGCCGGATCGCAACGAAGCCGACAAGGCTACCGTATTCTTCTTCAATATTTTTATGGCGGCGGCCTGCTATGGCGTAATTTTCTTGGGCACGCCTTTTGTGGCAAAATTCTACAACATGCCACAACTTTCGGACATTCTGAGGATTCTCGCCATCAACCTGATTATTCAGGCCTTCGGATCAATTCAGCGATTGAATCTGACCATTGACCTGAATTTTAAAACGCTGGCAAAGGTTTCCCTGATTGGAGCCATCGTGGGCGGAACGGCTGGACTTACCTGCGCATACAATGGACTTGGGGTATGGTCCCTTGTAGTCCAGCAAATGGTTACCACTTCTACGAGAGTGGTTCTGTTCTGGACTCTTGTTCACTGGCGTCCCAAGACATTTTTCAACAAGACGTCTTTCAAGAACATGTTCGGTTTCGGGTCCAAACTTTTGATTTCCGGTTTGCTGAACACCCTGTACGAAAACGTCTACGACCTGATTATCGGTAAAGTCTTTTCGGCAGGCACCCTTGGTAACTACAGCAGGGCATCCCATTTCGCCAATTTCCCGTCAAGCAACATTAACGGTATTTTCCAGAGAGTCACGTTCCCCGTTCTAAGCAAAATCCAGAACGACCATGACAAACTGAGAGTCGGATACCTGAAGTTCCTCAACATGGCCACCCTGGTCGTATTCCCGCTGATGATCGGTCTTTCGGCTCTTGCAAAGCCGTTCATTCTCCTGGTTCTTACAGATAAATGGGTTGACGCCATCTTGATTTTGCAGATCATCTGCTTTGCCCAAATGTGGTACCCGGTGCATTCCATCAACCTGAACATGCTGCAGGTTTTGGGGCGCTCCGACTTGTTCCTGAAGCTGGAAATCATCAAGAAAATTGAAGGTATAACAGTACTCTGCATAACTCTTCCCCACGGCATTATCGCCATGTGTTTTGGCCAATGGTTCAACGCCTGTTTTGGACTAGTTATAAACACATACTATTCTGGAAAACTACTAAATGCCGGACTTTTACCCCAACTCAAAATGTACATTCCCACCATTTTGAATTCCCTAATCATGGGAGCAATTTGCTTAGGCGTCACCAAGCTTCTCCCCGAAAAGGAATATGGCATTCAGTTGATCCTTGGAATAACCGCTGGCGCCACCTACTATTTGGTCAGTAACTGGATATTTAACAGATCTACCGTCAAAGAACTTCTAGAATTATTAAACAGAAAGAAAAAAAAATTGTAAATTAACTACCATGAGCGAAAACAAGAAGATTACAGTCACGTCACCACTACTTCCGAAATTGGAAGACTTTATCCCGATGCTACAGGATATTTGGGACAGAAAGTGGCTGACGAACAACGGATTCTACCACGAAATGCTTGAGAAAGCTCTTGCCGAATATCTGGGAGTCCAATACATCAGTCTGTTTACCAACGGAACGCTCCCCCTGATTACGGCCCTGCAGGCCATGCGAATTTCGGGCGAAGTGATCACGACTCCGTACAGCTTTGTCGCGACCACCCATTCTATCTGGTGGAACGGCCTCAAGCCCGTCTTTGTCGACGTGGACGAAACAACCGGCAACATTGACCCTGAAAAAATCGAGGCCGCCATCACGCCACACACGACGGCGATCATGCCCGTGCATGTCTACGGCACGCCCTGCAACATGAAACGCATCCAAGAAATTGCAGACATCTATGGCCTGAAGATTATCTACGACGCGGCCCACGCCTTCGGCGTCAAGAAGGACGGCGAATCGGTCCTGAAGGCCGGCGACATGAGCACCCTCAGCTTCCACGCCACTAAGGTATACAACACTATCGAGGGCGGCGCCCTCGTCTGCCACGACGAGGCAACAAAGAAACGTATTGATTATCTCAAGAATTTTGGTTTTGCTGGAGAAACAACCGTCGTAGCACCCGGCATCAATAGCAAGATGGATGAGATCCGTTCCGCCTACGGCCTGTTAAACCTGAAACAGGTGGACGACGCCATCGCTAAGCGCAAGGCCACCGCCGAGAAGTACCGCGAAGCCCTCAAGGACGTCCCCGGTGTACGCTGCCTGCAGGATATCGAGGGAGTGCGCCACAACTACGCCTACTTCCCGATCTTTATCAGTGAAGAATATGGTTTGAGCCGAGACGCTCTTTATGAAAAATTGAAAGAACACAACGTCTACGGCCGTCGCTACTTCTACCCGCTCATCAGCACGTTCAGCGCCTACAAGGGATTGGAATCGGCCGACCCCAAAAATCTCCCTGTCGCACACAAGCTCGCAGACCAGGTATTGTGCCTGCCGATGTTTGCTGGAGTGAGCGACACTGATGCCGAACGAGTGGTCGACATAATCGTCAACAAAGGATAACCATTAGCAAATGGAACAATCTATCAAACGGCTTAATTTTATTGACATTGCCAAGGGTATAGGAATTATCCTTGTTGTGTTAGGGCACTGCCTTGCATACGAATGTCATAACAAGCTATTTATGATGATTTATTCGTTCCATATGCCACTTTTCTTTTTCCTGTCAGGCTTTTTATTCAAAAGCAAAGACTATGCAGCTTATCTCTCGGGAAAAGTAAAAACATTGCTATTCCCAATGATATTCTTTCAAGCACTGAATGTCATTTCCTATGGAATTCTTTTCATATTGGGATTAGAAACGTTCCACGACACAATTGCCTTTGGTGGCTTTTGGTTTTTGGGAACATTGCTATACGTATCATGTCTTTACTACATGCTATCGGAAAAAATATTTTCTAATTCCAAACGACGCGGCATCATTATTTTAACAAACGCATTAATCGCAATGGTCTTTGGCCTTATCTACGCAAAAAATGTCAGCGACCAGCCAAACCAGTTAATCGCGACCTCATTCGTTGCATTCTCATTTTACGCTTTAGGACATGTCTGTAATACGAATCAAAGCCTACAGAATCTTGCGTTACGCGACTCCAAACTGATGCGAGTTTTCGCAACCATCGGATCCATAGCCTTGTTCGTTCTGTTAGCATATCTCACAAGCTTTACTAGCAGAAACGTCGACATGAACACGAGCAGATACGGAAACAGCTTGTTTTTTATTTTAAACGCACTTGTCGGAATCAGCGCCGCATTTTTGGCCAGCGTGGCCATTTCCAAAAATCGCATCCTTGAGTTTTTTGGCAAAAATTCACTAATGATATTTCTGCTTCATATTCCATTGTGGAAAACATTTGACTTTATCATGAAAAATCACTTCAGCATGCTGAGTGTTAGTTGCAGAATTTTTTGCGTATTCCTTACAAGCATAACTATTTCAACCATACTTGCCATCATCATAAACAGGCATTTTACGTGGTTAAAAGGCCAAATAAATTTCAACAAATAAAAAGATAAGACACATGAATACAAAAGGGAAAAAACTTCTTATTCTTGGAGCAAACCCGGAAACCGCCAATATTGTCAAAGTGGCCCAGGAAATGGGAGTCACAACCATCGTAACCGATTACGATCCGCAGGCTCCTGCCAAGAAAGTTTCCAATATCAGCTACAACATCGATGCCATGGACGTCGACGCCCTTTACGATATGGCTATCCGCGAGAAAGTGGACGGAGTGCTTGTCGGTGTAGCAGACCCATTGATTGCGCCTTACCAGAAGCTTTGCGCCCGCCTTGGAGTCCCTTGCTACGGCAACGAGGAAACAGTCAAGGCGTTTACAAACAAGCGCCATTTCAAGGAAACCTGCAAGAAATTCGGCATCGAAGGCATCCCCGAATATTCCATTGACGATAAGGACGCGGTCAAGTTTCCGGTGATTGTCAAGCCTGCCGACAGCAATTCCGGTAAGGGAATCACACTTTGCCGCAACCGTGAGGAATTGGACAGTGCCATAGAACGCGCCCAAAAGGAATCCCGAACGCAGACCGTCCTGATTGAACGTTACATGAAATGCGACGACCTGAGCATCTACTACACCATTGTCGATGGCCAAGTTTACCTTTCGAGCCTTTCGGACCGCTACACTTTGCGCACGAATACCAGCGCCACCCCCATTTGCGTAGGCGATGTTTTCGTTTCCAAGTACTACGATGAATTTGTAAGGAACGAACATCCCAAATATGTGAAGATGTTCAACGAACTGGGTTTGAAAAACGGTGTGCTTTATGTTTCCGCCTTCTGCGAAGACGGCCACTTCTATGTTTACGATCCCGGTTTCCGCCTCCAAGGCGGCGGTTTCCACTTAATCCTCAAATACATGAACGGCTTTGACCAGCGCAAAATGCTGGTGAATTTCGCCCTCACCGGATCCATGGACTACGCAGAAACCACCGGCGGAAACTTTGACGAAAAGAACGACGCGAATATGCATGGTAAAAGCGCCGCGGTCGTATGGTTCCTATTGAAGAACGGAAAAATTGCCGACATCAAGGGACTGGACTTTGTCAAGAATCATCCCTCCGTCGATTTCGTTATTGACCGTTTTAACATCGGCGACGAAATCACCCCGAACATGCTAGGCACAGAACGCCAGGTATTCCTGCGCATCTTTATGCACTGCGATAGCAAAACGCAGCTTGCGACAATTCTCAAGGATTTCCAAAGCCATTTGACCGTGACCGACGAAAAGGGCGAAAGCTTGATTCTACCGTCTTTACTGAACGTCTTGTAGGAGGAACCATGGAAATTTCACTGAGCAAAAAAGTCATTGCCATTTCGGGCGGCACAAAAGGCGTTGGCAAGCAACTGGCTCTGCAATGCGCCGCTAACGGTGCACATGTAGTCATTTCCGGCCGCGACGAATCAAGCGCCGCAAGCATTGTGAATGCAGCCAAGGACGCCCCCGGCTCCATCGAATTCAAAAAGACGGACTTGCACAACGTCAGTTCCATCCGCGAACTCTTTGCCTTCGTCGCGAAGAAGTACAACAAACTAGACGGTTTCGTGAACTACGCCGGCATCACTCCAGCCGCATCCCTTACAGAATGTTCCGAAAGCCTTTTTGACGATGTCTTTGACATTGATATCAAGGCGGCCTTTTTCTGCTGCCAGGAAGCAGTAAAGCTTATGCAGAAATCAGGCGGCGGCTCCATTATCTTAGTCGGCTCCACGCACCACACCAGAGGCAACAAGGACCGTACCGCTTACGCCTGCGCCAAGGGAGCCCTCTACACACTATCCAACCACATCGGCAAGCACTACGCCGAAGACAAGATTCGCTGCAATTACCTCGTCATGGGCTGGACGCCCACCGATGGCGAACTCGCTTTACGAAAGTCCCAGGGCATGTCCGAACAGGAACTACGCAAAGAAGCAGCAAAGGCAATTCCCATGGGCAGAATGACAGAGGCGTCAGACATTGTTCCCGCCATGGTCTATTTGCTCAGCGATATATCCTCTATGGTAACAGCCACCGAATTCAAAGTCAACGGTGGAGAACTGATCTAATCTCATGGCTACTGTAAGCATCATTGTTCCCATCTATAATGTTGAAGCGGAATTACGCAAATGCGTTTCCAGTATTTTAGCACAAACCTACAAAGACATTGAGGTCATTCTTGTAGATGACGGCTCCCCCGACAACTGCGGAGCAATCTGCGACGAATTTGCCTGCAAAGACGCCCGCATCGTGGTCATCCACAAAGAAAACGGAGGCCTAGTCAATGCGCGCAAAAGCGGTCTTGAAAGATCAACGGGCCGGTTCATTTCTTACGTCGATGGTGACGACTGGATTGAAGAAGATTTTATCCAAAACCTCATCGATTGCCAACAGAAATACAACGTTGATATTGTAGCGGCTGGTTTTTCTAAAGACATCGGGGACATATCCGACGAGCACGCCAATGTAATTCCTTCTGGTCTTTACGACAAACAAAGAATGATTGCCGAAGTATATCCAAGAATGATTTGCGCAGGTCCCTACTTCTATTTCGGCGTCTGTTCCTATGTTTGGAATAAATTATTCAAAAAAGAATTGCTTTACGATTGCCAAATGGCAGTAGACCCACGCATTTCCATTGGCGAAGACACCTCCGTCGTTTATTCCGTATTGCTCAAGTCTAATTCGCTCTACATTAGCGATAACGCTAGCTACCATTACTATCAAAAAGCTTTCTCTATGCTGAAAAGCATGGGTTCCCTAGAAAAAGAAAAAGAGAAAATCGGTTGGTTAAATAATTATCTAGTAAATTCCTTGAAGGACACTCCCTCAGAATACAATTTGACGGGACAAATAGAGCGCTACATCGACAGCCTAAGGATTATTCGCTACGGAGAAACCAAAGACCCTTCACAGAATCGCTTTTTCAATGTGGATTCCGCAACTCGTGTGGCCATTTTCAACAGCGGAATCGTAGGCCAAAACATATATTCCATCTACACGACCAAGAAAATAGCCCCCATCACAGGATGGTTCGACAAGGACGCCGTCTTTTACCAAGCCCATGGTTTAAACGTAAAAGACTTCGACGAAATTCCAAACACAGAATTTGACAAGATCATCATTGCAAATCTTGATGAGAAAAGCATTCTGAGCGCTCTGAAAATCCTTGAAAAATTCAAAATCGACCCGCATAAAATAATTACCCTGCTGTAAGAACATTGCGTACTCGCCAAGGGTTTCAAACAGCCCTATTTTGCAATGGCGGAAGGCATACTGCCAGCCGTAAAAAAACTATATTTAAGCAAAGAATTTATAAACTACCTTCAACGGGAAGCACCATGTACTACGTAAATCCCATTATCAAGAGTTTTTTCCGCACAAACCAACCCGAAGGCCGCGGTAAATACGTAAGACTTGACCAAAACGAAAATCCGGACGGAATTCCACAATGGCTCTTTGACAAAGCTATGGCAAAAGTCACGCCGGAATATCTTTCCATCTATCCGGAAGAATCCAAGCTCACAGCTGAATACGCCAAGGTCATCGGTCTCAAAGAAGAAAACATCGCACTCACCGACGGAAGCGTCGTTGCGATGGGCTACGTTATCAAGGTATTTGGTGAACCCGGCAAAGACCTCATTTGCGTCACCCCGACATTCGGCATGTACAAAGTCTATGCCGACATGCAAGGCATGAACACGAAGTTTGTACACTACGAAAAAGATTATACGTTCAATATCGAAAAGCTTCTCGTCGAAATCAACGAGAGCACAAGCCTTGTCTCTCTCGTGAATCCGAACATGCCTATCGGCAACGCCTACACCATGGACGAAATCCGCAAGGTGCTCGACAAGGCCAAGGAAAGCAATGCGCTTGTCATCGTTGACGAAGCCTATTATCTTTTCCACAAAGAAACGGCGCTTCCGCTCCTAAAGGAATACGACAACCTCGTCATTCTCCGTACGTTCTCCAAGATGCTTTCGATGCCGGGACTCCGCATCGGTGTTGTGATTTCGAGCGCAGAGAATGCCCAGTACATCCGCAATTACAAGCCGCACTACACGGTGAACGCGGTAGCACTTGCTGTTGCCGAAGAAATGGTTGCGAACTATGACCGCGTCGTGAAAGAACTCACCGACAAATTCGAAGCGGGCAAAGCTTACCTGCTCAATGCGCTAAAGGAAACCGACTACTCCTTCATTCCAACCGAAGGCTGCTTTATCTGCATCACGCCAAAGCACAAGACCGCAGAATACATCACCGACGAACTCAAGAATCGCGGAATACTTATCTTCTGCGGCAAGGGTGATTCCGCCGGATTCCTGCGCGTCACCATCTGGGACAAAAAATATATGGAAATGTTCATGAAAGAACTTGTGGACATTGACGTAGCCTAATTCAATAGCGAGAACAGGATTTTCAATGAAGCATGTAGCAATTATTCTGGCAGGTGGTTCCGGAACCCGGATGGGGGGAGCCATGCCCAAGCAATTTCTCTCTTTGATGGACAAGCCAGTCATTGTTTACACGTTGGAAAATTTCCAGCGGAACGAGAACATCGATGAAATTCTCGTCGTTTGCATAAAGGACTGGATTGAACACCTTAAAGAAATTTTAGATGAATTCAAAATTCCCAAGGTAAAATGGATTGTTGAAGGTGGCGCGACCGGTCACGATTCTTCCCGCAATGGCATTTTCTTTTTGAAGGACAAACTGGAAGATGGAGACCAGGTAATTATTCACGATGCAGCCCGCCCCATTCTGCCCCAGCAAGCCATCAACGAGATGTTAAAAGTCTCACACGAAAAAGGAAACGCATCTCTCGCTATTCCCTGCTACGAAACGGTGCTGTTTACCGAAGACGGTGGCAAAAGCGGACTCAAAGAATTGGATCGTAGTTCCATTATGCGTGTACAGACCCCGCAAGCTTACAACTACAAGTTAATCCGATCCATGTACGAAAAAGCCGAAGCCGAAGACAAACACGATTTTATTTATGCAGACCTTGTTTGCACCTATTATGGTGAACGCATTTATTTTTCCAAAGGCTTTACGAACAACATCAAGATTACCCGCAAAGAAGACATTCCTCTTTGTAAGGCTTTGATGAAGTTTAGTGACGAAGAGCTGTTCAATTCCTAACCAAAGGATTCATATGATCAAGAAAATTGCAATTGGCGCAGACCACGCTGGAGTGGAATACAAGCAGCCCCTTATCCAATATTTAGAATCCAAAGGCTATGAAATTGTAAACGTTGGCACTGATACCACAGACGCCGTCGATTACCCCATCTACGCCAAGAAAGTTTGCGAAGAAGTCACAAGCGGACGAGTCGATACAGGCATTCTCATCTGCGGTACCGGAATCGGCATGAGCATGATGGCAAACAAGCAGAAGGGCATCCGCGCAGCTGTTTGCGGAGACACTAAATCAGCCGAATTCAC
Source organism: Fibrobacter sp. UWB1 (assembly GCF_002210325.1). NCBI lineage: Bacteria > Pseudomonadati > Fibrobacterota > Fibrobacteria > Fibrobacterales > Fibrobacteraceae > Fibrobacter > Fibrobacter sp. UWB1. The sequence continues at coordinate 112,694 of NZ_MWQL01000010.1, read as the reverse complement.
CAGGCTCCACAACGATGCAAACGTTCTCTGCATGGGCGCACGCATTATCAATTTTGACCTCTGCAAGCAAATTACAGACATCTATCTTGCAACCGACTTCATGGGCGGCAAGCACAAAGTGCGCATCGACATGTTCGAAGATTAATCATGGCAGCCGACAACTTTCCAAAGCTTGTATTTTACGCGCAATCAACACTGCTCGAAGGTCCCTCCTTCAGCAAGGACTTAAACCTGATTCTGTGCGTTTCTATTGAGCAGGAACGCCTATTTCTCATTAATCCGGACGAGCAAACTGTAAAGACATTCAAGACCCGCGGACAAGTTGGTTTCGCCGTTTTCGGTGGTAACGACCATATTATCTACGCCGCTTACGAGGGCGTATTTCGCCTGAATATTTCTACAGGCAAAGAAACATTCCTCTACCATCTGATTAGCGATCCGCAAATTCGCTACAACGACGGAAAATGGGATCCGAAAGGCAGACTCCTCTTGGGAACGACCGGCTACAAGTGTTTCAAGGAAAAGCAGAACGCGCTCTACAGCCATGACGGGCACACCGCCAAGGTTCTGGTAAGCGGCACCAGCATTTCCAACGGCATCGGATTTTACAAGAACTACATGTTCTTCATTGACACCCCGACGCGCAAAGTGGGCCGTTACCTCTATGACGAAAACGGAAACGCCACCTTCGACAAATACATCGTATCCATAGAAGGAGCAGGCGTCCCCGACGGCATGGATATCGACGACCAAGGCAACCTCTACGTTGCCATTTGGGGTGGTTCACGCATCGAGAAGTACAACCAGGAAGGACAAAAAGTCGGGGAACTCGCAATCCCTGCCCTCAACGTCACCTCCGTATGTATCGCCGGCGACAAACTCTACATCACGACCGCAATGCACGACGACGGAACCGCAAGCGAACCGATGGCCGGCGGGCTTTTTGTTGCTGACAAATTCTAACGACTTTTTAAAAGCATTCACAACCGGAACTTCAAATGACTGAAATTGAAAGAATCAAGCAAGAAGGTTGGCTCCCGGAAAACTTCTGGAACGAAGAAATCCGAGACGAATATCTGGTATCTGCCGAGATGAAAAAAGTCTGGGCCATCGAAATGGACTTGTATCGCGAAGTGACCCGGGTTCTGAACAAGTTCAACCTGCGCTATTTCACCGATGGCGGAACAACGCTGGGCGGTGTTCGCCACAAAGGGTTCATCCCCTGGGATGACGACCTCGACATTTGCGTTCCTCGTGAAGACTACGAAAAGCTGCACCAGTTGGCAAGCGAATTCAAAAGTCCCTATTTTTTGCAATCGACAGTCACGGATCCTGAATACGGCTACTCTTTCATGCGTTTGCGCAACTCCAACACATCCGTGGTGGTAAAGCCATTCACCCATGCAAAGTTTAATCAGGGCATCTACATCGACATCTTCCCACTGGACAACGCCACCATGGAAGATATCGCACCCCGCATGCAGAAAATCGAAAAATTGATTCTCAAGAATTCCGCTTACATGCGCAAGGACTTTCCCGAAAAAAGTGAAAACGACTTGAAAAAGATTAAGGAATTCCTTGACCCGAACATGAAACCGATTGACGTGTGGAACGAAATCAACAAGGAAGCTACGGCCGACAACGATACGGAAACCGGCTACTGGTCAACCATCGTCACCACGATATTCGCGCCCTCCAAGAACATATTCCCTAAAAGTATTTTCGATTCCTACAAGGACATTCCCTTCGAATCCATTTCCATTCGCGTACCCACAGGTTATCATGAACTGATGACCATCTACTACGGCAACTACATGGAATTCCCGCCTGTGGAAAAACGCGGAAACTGGCATTCCATAGAATTCTTTCCAGATATCCCCTACAAGCAACTATATAAAGAGAAATTCGGATTAGAACTATAAACAACATCAGGTTTATGAAAGATTTAAGTGTTAGAACATCACGATTCAGCGATTCGATGATTCGCCAAATGACCCGCATTTCCTTGGACTGCGGGGCAATAAACCTTTCCCAGGGGTTTCCAGACTTTGATCCGCCTAAAGAAATTACCGACCGTTTGAAAACGGTCGCCGACGAAGGCCCCCACCAATACGCAGTCACTTGGGGTGCTCCGAACTTCAGGGAAGCCCTAGCAAAAAAGCAGAGCCATTTTACCGGACAGTATATCGACCCCATGAAAAACGTCGTAGTCACCTGCGGCAGTACAGAGGCCATGGTGGCAGCCATGATGGCCGTGACAAACCCAGGCGACAAGGTCGTGCTGTTCTCCCCCTTCTTTGAGAACTACATCGCAGATACCATTCTCTGCGGTACAGAGCCCATCTATGTACCCCTGATCCCGCCCGACTTCAAGTTCGACGTGGATGCACTTGAAAAAGCCATCAGCACCGAAGGCGTAAAGGCAATCCTCATTTGCAACCCATCGAACCCGAGCGGCAAGGTTTTCACGGAACAGGAACTCCAAGTTATCGCCGACATTGCCATCAAATATGACATCTACGTCATTACCGACGAAGTCTACGAACACATCATCTACGCCCCGCACAAGCATAAGCACATGTCTACCCTGAAGGGCATGGAAGAAAGGACTCTTGTCTGCTCTTCCCTCTCAAAGACCTTCTCCATTACGGGCTGGCGTCTCGGCTACGTCATTTCAAGTGAACGCATCATTGACAGAGTCAAGAAAGTCCACGACTTCTTGACCGTCGGTGCGGCAGCGCCACTTATGGAAGCCACCGTTGTCGGCTTGAACTTTGGCGACGATTACTATATCGGGCTTCAGCAACATTACACCCACATGAAAAATCTTTTCACGCAAGGCCTCAAAGATTTGGGAATAGCATTCACCGACCCTCAAGGCGCTTATTTCGTGCTAGCAGACATAAGTAAATTCGGTTACAAAAGCGATGTTGAGTTCTGCGTGGATCTTGCTCAAAAAATCGGTGTCGGAGCCGTGCCGGCATCCTGTTTTTTCAAAGAAAACGTTCATCATCTCATCCGTCTGCACTTTGCAAAGAAAGACGAAACATTGAATTCCGCGCTAAACAGACTTGAAAAAATAAACACACTGATCAAATAGACATCTTCTTAAAGCCATGCTGAATAAAACTCAAGAAGAAATTACCGTAAAATGGAAAAGTATGGATACCGAACATCCACTGGTATCCATAAAATGTTTGGCCTTCAATCAAGAGAAATACATTGCACAAACTTTAGATGGGTTCCTAATGCAGGAAACCGATTTTCCGTTTGAAGTGATTGTTCATGATGACGCTTCTACAGATAAGACAGCAGACATTCTTCGGGAATATGAAAAGAAATATCCGCTTATCGTAAAGCCCGTTTACCAAACGGAAAATCAATACAGCAAGCGAGATGGTTCCCTTACCCGAGCATCCAACGCTCCTTTGAAAGGCAAATATGTTGCCACTTGTGAAGGCGATGACTACTGGACTAACCCGCACAAGTTGCAAATGCAGGCCGATTTTCTCGAAAGTCATGATGACTATTTTGCCATTGGCCACAATGTGCGAATCGTTGATGACAATGGGAACGCCATGACTCAGGATAATCCCATATGGCGAAAATGGTTCGACACATACACCAATATGGAAGACAGGGATTATTCCATTCATGATCTTGAAGAGGGAATCATGTTTGGTCAAACCTGTACCCGCATGTATAGAAATATCGTTCAAAAAATGGACGCCGATTTAGAGAAAAAATACTTTGCAATGGATTACACCAACGGAGACGTTTTAATTTCGCTCCTTTGTTTTTGTAAAGGTAAGGTTCGATGTTCGTCGTTGGTGGCTGCGGACCATCGCAAATCTATAATCAACGACAGTTGGACGGCCAAGACATTTAAAAAGAACATGACTCGCAGGGACATCTTATCTTTGCTGGAACAAGAAGATTTCGCCAACAGTTTCGGCATCTATCCCGACTTTACAGACCAGCAATACAGGCACGTACGCAGATCTTTTCTACATTTCAAGCAAAGCAAAAGTTGGTCTGATTTTTCCATATTTATCGGCAATTTGCGAATAATAAGACACAAGATCAAATTTTTCAAGAGACTTCTCAGGCTCGTCAAGTAGCCCTTTCGAAAGAGGTTTCCCATGACGTTCGTCTACGTTCTCGTCAGCAATGAAAAAGACACTTATTATGAACAGACCATGATAAGCGCGTCTAGCCTGCTTGCGCACAACAAAGGCGCCAAGGTGACAATCATCGTCGACCAGGGAACTGCGGCAACCTTTACAGGGAAAAGAACCTACCACGAAAAACTTGACGTACAGATTCGCGAAATCCAGGTTCCGGAAAGCTACAATAACCGCGACCGTTCCCGCTTTTTAAAGACAACGATGTACCACTACGTCGACGAGGATTTTCTCTTTATCGACGGTGACACCCTTGTATGCGAAGAGCTGAAGCCTGACTTTAGTGAAGACATGGTTATCGGAATGGTTCTTGACCGTCACCAGAAAATTTCCGAAGGCAGCTACCAGAATTTCTACGAGAAACGTTCCAAGCCTCTGCACTGGAGCGCCGGATACCAGGACATGCATTTCAACAGTGGCGTCATCTGGGTCAAAAAATCTCCCAAAGCCCAAAAGTTCTTTGACGAATGGCACCATCTCTGGAAAGAGACCCTGGAAAAATACGCTGTCGTTTACGACCAGACGGCACTCAACGAAGTAAACGTCCGTCTAGGCGGCATCGTGAAAGAAATGGACGGCACCTGGAATTGCCAGGCAACACGAAGATCATCGTTTCTCAAGTACCTTTATAGTGCAAAAATCATGCACTACTACGCAAGTTTTGGCCTCACCTGCTTTGACTTGGCTGACAAAGGCGTGCAGAGAAGCATCCTCGAAATGAATCACAAGAAATTGGACGCCATCTTGGCAAACCCAAAAATTGCATTCTGCTCCGTGCAGGACGTGAACGCCGACCTGATTTCCGTAAAAGTTCAAAGAACGGCATTCTACAGGGCGATTGTATTCATGTATAAACGCCTGAAACCGGTTTATCGAGTCATTGACAAAGCTTGCGGTCTGATTATTCGCAAATGATCAAGCATATTGCCATTTTTTTCGTTCTACTTTTTTGCATCCCGTTCGTTTCTTACGGAGTGGAACTTCGCTACGCCTCCTGGAACATTCGTTGGGAAGATCCCAAGGATATCGAAAAAGGCGACGCGTGGGAAAAAAGGAAGGAACCTATCGCAAACGTCATCAAGTTCCATGACTTTGACATTGTGGGCCTTCAGGAAGGAAGTCCATACCGCCTAAAACAATTGATGGAACTTCTCCCCGAATACGACATCATTCTTTCCGATACCATGGAGTACAACCCTATTATAATAAAAAAGGGTTTGTTTACCGTTGCCGACTATGGACGGTTCTACCTTTCTAAAACACCCGAAAAAAAAAGCAAAAGTTGGGATTCCAAACACGCTCGGTACTGCACCTGGGCGAAACTCAAATTCAAACAAGATTCCCTGTACATTTTCAACGTCCACTTTGACCACCACGGCAAGGACGCCCAGGCCGAAAGTGCAAAGCTGATGAACCGGAAAATCTACTCCATGGCCGGTAGCGCACCATTCATCTTTGCCGGCGACATGAATTTCACATCCAGTTCCAAGTCATACAAAAATCTGGAAACCCCTGTCATGGTCGACGCCCAAAAAATCGCCGAATTCGCAAGCACTCCCAACGGCAGTTACAACCATTTCGATCCCACTCGTTTCGGCATTTGGCAACTTGACCACATATTCGTCGCCCCAGGTACAAAAGTCAAGCGTTTCGGAATACTGAACGAAACCTATTACGACGGAGAAAAGTTCCGCTACCCCTCCGATCATTCCCCCGTCACAATCCGCTTTGAACTAAGCGGGGAAAATTATTAGTATATTTGGAAAATGAGCGCCGCAATCCTGCTATTCTTTTTTGGATTACTCTTTACGATAATCTACTCCGATTCAGAAAAGCGATTTCTAACGCTCGTCATAGGGACGATTATTTTCCCGAACGTAGCCCTATTCACGACAAACCCCTCCATATCGCCGCAGCACATTATACTGTACGTTTTTTTCATAGTGGAGTTCTTCAAGGATCGCGACAATTTCAACAAGAGCCTTTTTTTCAACATTCTGACAATTCCCATTTTACTCAATATCATCAGTTACTTTTTTACGGCCCTCTACAATTCGGGAATTGCATCCAAGGACATGTACTACGGCATTCGCGACGCCATAGACTGCTTGGGATACATCTATGCGGCCTATCTGTACGCTCGCCATGTCGGGATAAACAATCTTGCGTTCAAGTTGATCCCCTTCGTTTACATCATTTGCGCCTGCGGCATTATAGAAGTAATGCTCAATGACAATATCCCTTACAGGATGGTTTGCGCCGCCTTTCCGCACTACAACGGATCCTTCGACTTGAACTCTAAAGTCAGCCTTATCGAAAGCTGGCGTTTGCGTACATTCTTCACCACAAAGCATCCCACGGCATTTGGAATGCTTTTGATGTCACTATTCCTTTTTTATCTACCCTATTTAAAGAATGACACACAAGAACGCAAGAAAATTCTGTCCGTACTGATTCTTCTCTCCATAAACCTTGTGCTCTGCGGATCAAGAACGGCGCTTGTATGCGCCTTGTTGGGCGTAGCACTCATGATTTTCGACAGGGTGGGGCCATTCCTTAAACTCATCATTGCAGGTATCGTCATCTTCTCCTTTTCCGCATTATTTTCCTTTATGGTGGACAATTTCCAAACCAGTCATGCGGGCAAGGGTTCTTCACTTGATTTTAGAGAAAGACAGCTCCTGTTCACAATGGTTTCCATTAGCAACTCGCCCATTCTAGGAAACGGCAACAAGTATACATCTCATGTCATTTTTGCAGAAGATACCCGCGCGCAAGACAATCACGGAGACGACTTGGGTGGGCTCGAATCCGTTGTGTTCTCCCTGCTTATAGACCGCGGTTTCTTCGGGCTGTTCTCCTATTACCTTCTTTTGCTTTGGATGTTCATCATCCTATTCAAGCATCGAAAGGCTCCCCTTATTTCAGGCGGCTTCGCATTGGTTGCCGCCGGCACGGTATTTGTCACCTTGTCCGGAACAATCGGGAACTGCTCCCAATTCCTTTTCTTGTTTGCAGGTTGCCAGCTCGGAGAAATCCAGAAAGAAAAAATTGAAGAATTAGAGGCCGAAGAAAAGCCTAGCCTCGACGACGCCAAAGAATAACAGCAAGCAAAAGATATAGTCTTCGATAAGCTAAAGTCCCAAAGAACTTCTCCGTTCCAACGAGGCGCATCGAAGGCACCTTCGCAACGAAAGGCTTATAGAACGGGTCATTCAGCAAAATTTTAAGGCTCCTGTATTTAGTCCAGAACGGCAAGGAACTCGAAAAAAGCTGTCCGGCCTGTTTCTTCGCATAATAAAGGAATCGTGACTGATACGCATTGATTAGCTGATCAGCCCCATTCGTTTTGATAAAGAGCAGAACTTCTTTCGAAATAGCCCTATACACATCTATTGGAGACATTTCATGTGCATGGCATAGCGACGTTGACAGCACGCGGTAACGGCAGATTGGCTTCTGCACATAGCAAACCCTGTTCGAAAACTGCAATGCACGCAGCACAAAAATACCATCTTCAAACAAACTTATAGACAACGGGAATCGAATTCCATTTTCCACAAGCAACTGACGACGAAACAACTTTGCCCACGGGGTTGCCAAGAGATACCCGCTGCGTTCCGAATAGTACGGAGAAAATCCTCTATACAGCACCGTCTGCTGAATTTTAATAATCGTCTCCCGGTCAGACGTGGCAAATGGTTCATTGAAAAAGATGTATCGACGATCTTTTTCCGGGCCGTCGTTTCCCTGAAATGAAAAATGGTCTCCAAAAACAACGTCCGCATTTTCGCTAGAGATCTTTTGGATTAAAACCTCAAGCGCGTTCGCAAGGAGCAAATCGTCTGAATCTACGAACAGCACGTATTCGCCGCAAGCCGCGGCAAGGCCGTCGTTGCGAGCCGCCGACACGCCGCCGTTCGCTTTGTGAATCACCTTGATGCGAGAATCTTTCGCGGCGTATTCATCGAGAATTGCAGGAGAATCATCCGAGCTTCCGTCATCGACGGCGACAACTTCCCAATCCGAAAAAAACTGAGCAAGCACGCTATCGATACATTCACGCAAATATTTTGCGGAATTATAGACCGGAATGACAATACTGACTTTAGGCGTCATCGCTTACCGTCTGCAGAGCGTGATGATTGCGGTCATCAACCTTCGGCGGCGTCATGTAGTCGCCATAAAGTTGCGTACAGACAAAGTCATAATCTTCGGGGCCACAAATTTCGGTATCCTCGAACGGATACATTTTGCCCTTGCCGTAATACTTCTTATGGAACATCTCGCGGAACTTGTAGGCGCCCATGGCATTCACCAGATAATCCGACTTTTCGTACGGAGTCGCCGTCAGTGCGCGTTCCAAGCGGGCAAGGCATTTCTTGGTATCAAATAATTTCTGGATCGGCGTATGCAGACCAATCCACACTAAAATTCGTTCGTGCAGCGGGCGCCCTTTCTTGTTCACATCGACTAGGCGGTCAAAGCAAGAAAAACGATACATGGCTCGCAACAGCAGGACCTGATAAACTTTCAGCTTACGCAACAAACCGTTGTTCGGCATGGCGTCCAGCGGGAACAAGTCTATCCAGGCGAAAGTTTCTTCCGCCTTCAGTTTGTCATGACGTACAACCTTGAAGGTCGTATCTTCAATATGTCCAAAATAACGGATGCAGTCTTCGGAATTCTTGTACGAGCGGAACTTGATATTGCTCGATTCCGGCAGGCCTTCCAAAATCTTGCAAAGGCGTTCGTAATCCGGGCGCGGAATACCGACATCGATATCGTCATCCCAAGGAATAAAGCCCTTATGGCGAACCGCACCAAGCAATGTCCCGCCCAAGGCATAGTATTCAATATGATTATCTTTGCAAACTTGCTGGAAATATTTCAGCAAGTCAAGTTCCTTCAGTTGCAATGCGCGCAGGGACTCGTCCATCAATACGCCTGTTGTTCAACAAGTTGAGCGTCATGCACGTTCTTGTCGCAGTCTTCCGGTTCCTTCATGTAGTCACCGTACATTTGCGTAAGAACCTTGTCGGCATCTTCGGGGCCCATCAGTTGCATGTCTTCGAACTGATAAAGCTTGCCCTTGCCGTAGTAGGACTTCGGGAACATTTCCTTGAACTTGTACTGCCCCATAAAGTTCACGATCCAGTTCGAATCCTGCACCTTGTAACGGCGAAGCACCAAATCCAGCTTGATTAACCACTTCTTGTAGTTCTTATGGCCGCTAACGCCCAAATCCTTGACAAGTGCGATCACGATTCGTTCGGACAGAGGCCTATTCGGGCGGTTCAGGTTGACCTTGTCAAAGCAGGCGACATGGTAACGCAGGCGCAACCACAGGAGTTTCAGCATGTGGATCTTGCGCACAAACCAATTGTTCGGCATGCCGTCCAGCGGGAAAATGTCGACCCAGAGGTTTTCCTTTCTCGAGACCAAGCTCCCGTTACGGTTCATCTCGTAGCGGGTATCCACAATTCTCGAGAAATAATAATGGTGGTCGGACTTGTCGCGATAAGAGCGCAATTCCAGATGTTTCGGAAGAATCTTCGGAACAAGCCTCAAAAAACGTTCGTAATCTTCTCGGACGATACCGATATCGATATCGTCATCCCAAGGAATAAAGCCCTTATGACGGACAGCGCCAAGCAAGGTTCCGCCCAACAGATAATATGGTATAGAATTTGCCTCGAGAGCCGGCTTTATTTCCTTAAAGATTTTCAAAATAGGCACCTGCGCCTTCGAAAGAGGCACTGGTTGCCCAGTTTTTGAATCGAGTCCCATTTTCTTTACTCCGCTTTCCCCTTACCAATGCTAGACACTTCGAAACCGATCTTACGGAGCGCTTCGGCATCCAAGATATTGCGGCCGTCGAATACGAAGGCAGGCTTGGCCATGCCCTTGTAAATGCGGTTCCAGTCAAGTTCTGCAAAGCACTTCCATTCCGTGCAGACTACCACAGCGTGAGCGCCTTCGGCGGCCTTGTACGGATCCTCCTCGAACTGAACCTGGTCAAGCACGTCCTTCAAATCGCGCTTGGCATCAGGGATAGCCTTCGGATCGGTAACGACCGGCAGTGCATGTTCGGCGAGCAAGTCGCGCACAACAAGGTTTGCAGGGCTTTCGCGAGTGTCGCCGGTATTTGCCTTGAAGGCGAAACCGAACACGGCAATTTTCTTGCTTGCAATCGTGTTGAACATGGTCTCGAGCATGCGGTCCACCACACGGTGGGTCTGCCATTCATTGATTTTCACCACCGATTCCCAGTAGGCAGCCACTTCGGGCAGTCCATAGTAGCCGCACAGGTACACGAGGTTCAAAATATCTTTCTTGAAGCAAGAACCGCCAAAGCCGATAGAGGCCTTGAGGAACTTGGGACCGATACGGCGGTCCTTACCCATCACGTAGGCAACTTCGTCCACGTCGGCGCCGGTCTTTTCGCAAAGGGCGCTAATCGAGTTAATAGAGCTGATACGCTGTGCCAAGAAGGCATTAGCGGTCAATTTCGTGAGTTCGGAACTCCAAAGATTCGTCGTGAGGATTCGATCGCGCGGCACCCAGTGGGCATAAACGTCTACCAGCTTCTGGCAGGCGGCAAGGCCCGATTCCGTCTGGTGGCTACCGATCAGCACGCGGTCCGGTTCAAAAAGGTCGTTAATGGCGGTACCTTCGGCCAGGAATTCCGGGTTGCTGAGCACTTCAAAGTGCAGGCCCTTGTCGTTAGAGTTCAAGATTCGTTCCATGGCGGCAGCGGTACGCACCGGGAGCGTGGACTTTTCCACGATAATCTTGCCTTCATCGGCAATTTCCAGGATGTTGCGAGCCGTCTTTTCCCAGTACTGCAAGTCAGAAGCCTTGCCGGCACCATGGCCAAACGTCTTGGTCGGGGTATTCACAGAGACAAAGATAATGTCCGCTTCCTTGATAGCAGAGGGGATATCGGTGCTAAAGAAGAGGTTACGGCCACGGGCACGCTTCACCACGTCATCAAGGCCGGGTTCAAAAATCGGGAGATTGTCGCTATTCCAGGCATCAATACGGGCCTGGTTGATATCGACCACAGTCACTTTCACATCGGGGCACTTGTCGGCGATAACAGTCATAGTGGGGCCACCGACATAGCCCGCGCCAATGCAAAGAATCTTGGTATTGTAACTCATAATGTGCCCAAATTTAGAAAATTACGCAATTCCTGACCTTGATTATAACTAAAGAAGGCACCGTTATGCACATTCGTAAGATATAAGGAACAACTTTTCGTTCACGGGGTGTTCGCTATAATACGAGGTGCTTGTTGCTCACACAGACCGCAACTTTACTTAAATACCGCGGTCAGGGCATCGATTTCACCCGGATTGACCGAACGCACCTGCTCCATTACACCATCGTTCCAGCCCGCCCAAACGCCACCGACGGTTGGCACGGCTTCGAGTGTCACGGGGAGTCCTTCAAAGAAATTGACCGCCAGCGGGTACGAATCTATTTTCAGTCCATGGACTTTTATGATACCCGGTCCGCTTACCGAAAGTGACAACGCAATCGGGCGACCCAGTTCAAAGTATTCGCGCAGTTCATCGTACATGACTTCCGGACGGTCCTTCACAAAGCTCTTGATATCTTCAAGCTCTCGGTCCATTCTCGAAGCGCTCAAATGCCAGCGTTCCTGATCGCGCGGAATTTCCGATTCGATTTCGGACATCATGCTTTCGATACGGGCCAGTACGCGCGCGCTCGAGAAATTCATATTCAACAGCACCGCCATGCGGTTTACGAACGCCGTACGGAACCCGGGATTTTCAAGCAGGCTCCGGAACAGGAACGTATACTCGGGGCCGTTTGGCCAAGAAGGCCCGTCTTCTGCCGCGGCGAATTCAAAGATATTGTTCGTGTATTCGCTATAGCCGTTGCCCATTCCGAAATCCATGTCGTACAGGAACCATTTCCATTTCGTTTTCGGATTGCCGCTGCGCCATTTTTTCAGATTGTTGCCGGGCCAGTCGCGGTTATTCGCATACATTTCGGTCTGCATGTAATTCATGAAATTGTCAACGTCTATTTGCGACGATATATACGCATAATTCGTTTCATTTTCGAGGCTGTTCAATTCAAGCCACTCCATCAGCGCCACGTAATCGACGGCGGAGCCTGCCGACACGGAATTGTCCGCCTTGAGCAGGTCGATATTGTCTGGATTCAACCCGTAATGCGTTTCAAAATAGTATTCCGTCGAGCGTTCGCGAATGCTATGGATGCCATAGTATTCACCGTTATAGTACACCACCGCAAATCGCCCGCGCTGGTAATCCACACCCAGGCCTTCGCTAATCGAACTTGCCAGGCGGTCGCGAATGTAATCGTTACCGAAATTGCTTCCGTTATTACGCAAAATGAAAACCTTGAACTTGTCCAGCTCCGGAAATTCCGGGAACAGGCAATAACGCAAGCGCTTGTCGCCATACTTTTCGCGGAAGGTGATCGCGACCGATTTCTTGTCGTTCTGGCGGCTGTAATTTCCAAAAATCTTGAGACCCGCGCGCTTCACGAACGACGGCGCATTCACGCCCGGCTCCATGAATTCCACCGTCACGGGGATTTCCTTGTCGAGCCAGTAATTCGCACCATAATGCGGAGCCTTGCTCTGCGCGAAATTTCCTTCCATGTAGATTCCCGAATCCGGATCAAAAAGCGAATTCGGATCCGCTGTCAAGAGCACCACCGGCAAGGAATGTCTTTCGCCCAAGACATAAGTGCGCACCATTTCTTCGCCAGGGAGTTTTCCCGCCTCAAAAGAGGCACAGCGAATCGTCGTCGATGAATCCACCGCCAGCGAAACCGTCTCCGGAGAATCTGCCGTAGGCGCAAGGCCGCCCTTTTCGCAACGCACATTCGCGCCCTCAGGCAAGGCAATCACAAAAGGCTCCGCATAAAAACCTGATGACGGAATTTCTGTCAAAGTATCGACCGCCGGCGAACGCGACTGCACCACCGGTTGCGCCGCAAGGCCATAGGGCGAAGCTTCGCCAAAGCCAAAGCCCTGCGTGCCGTCGGCAAGCACGCCCAAACCCCACGTTTTACCAACCGGCATTTCGGGGTACGCCACAGAATCCACAATCGCCGTATCCGCATTCAGCAAATACAGGCTCCCTCCCGACTCAGAAATCTTGAAGCCCGCATGCGGTTCATGCCCACGGTTACGGGCAATGTAGCTGAAAACCTTGACAGTCACTTCTTGAGACTCGTTCGCCTCGGGGCTCATGCGCGTGCCGTAAATATTCTTGAGGTCCGGGAACGTTGTTCCTGTCGGGAGTGGCATACGGTAAACCGTCGAAGAATCACCGGTTCCCGTAAGCACCATTTCATAGCCCTTCCAGTCATCGATATCGGGCTGCGTGAGCCTGAAAGACACCTTGCGATTCTTGGTAATGTAAGCCTGCATCAGGATTTCATTCGCCGCCGAAATGTCGAGCACATCGTCCTTGTCGGAACTTCCAGTGCCCACGAACACTGCAATCGAAGACCAGCCAAGCTCCTCGTTCTCGCCCAATCGCATCACGGCTCCAAAACGACTTTCACCATTTTCCTTAAAGCAGTTCTTTTTCTGACCAGGCAAGGGATCCGCATAGCTATAACCCGGCGGGTCGCTTTGGGAATCGGTCCATGTCCAGCAACCAGGTCCAATCATGTCAAGCGAATCATGCGGCAATACGTAATCAGGGTAATTCTTGCCCGACATGAACACCAGCAGAAACGCATTTGGTGCCATTTTCACATTCCCGAATTTCCACTTGAACGGTTCCGTTTTCGAATCGGTCAAATACAGGCCTGACAAATCTACCGTATCGGCCGAGGTATTGAAAAGTTCTACCCAGCCGGCATCACCACCCTCGTGGTCCTCATAAACGATATTGATCGGGTCAATCTCGGTAAACATGACCGGGCCACCCACAAACCGGAGCGTTACACTATCGGCAGCCGTAGAATCATTTGCTGGAACATCCTGTTCAGACTTGGAAGAACTCGACGAATCATCGGAACATGCCGAGAACACCAAAAACGACAGCAACAATATGCCAGAGAACGACCCTCCGGCCTTACAAACTAAAGACGAGAAAAAACGCCAACACACCATGTATTGAATATATATTAAATCGCCTACAATCGGCGAATAGTAAGATATTCTTAAAGTTGTTGTTTATTCTTTCTTCTAGGGCGGCGCACAATGAACAGGCATGCACCAATCAACACAAGGGTCACCGAAATCACCTTGCCCATCGGGAACGTTTCCGAAAATACGAGCACGCCGGCCAAAGTCGGCACCGCAGCGCCAACGGCCGCGCTGAACGGAATAATGAACAGCGCGCGACCGCGGGAGAACGATACCTGCGAATACAAGAAAGCTATGCCATACGTCGCAATGTAGCCGAGCGTCCTAAAATCCAAAAGCAAGTTCGCAATCGAAGAAAGTTCGATATGGTCCAAGTCAAAATCCATCGCGAGGCTCTTATAGAATGCTGCCGAAAGTCCAAAACCCACACCCATAATCAAGGAGTCGACCATTTCGCGGTCCTTGACCCACAAATGCGCCAGCAACGTCACGGCACTCAGCCCGCCGGCGTATGCCCACAGCATTCCGACATTCTGGACCGCCGTCGATCCGCCCAGGTTTTCGACAGAGTACAACAGGCCAGCCACCACAAAACAAATCGCGATCACAATGCGCTTGGTCAAAGCCTCTTTCAAAATGCAAAATCCCATGAGGGCGGTAAGCACCGGATTCAAGACCATCATGGGCTGCACCTGGCTCAAGTCATAGCGGGCCATGGCAATGTAGTAGCCGAGCGTGGCAAGGCCAGAACAGCAAATACCTAGCCACCAGAACTTGTTAGTGACAACACCCTTGAAAAATTCCCAAGGTTTCGAAGTACCGCCCGTGCGCTTGCCCACCGCAGACACGCCCGATTTCTCGAGAATGTTCCCGCAAGCAAAAAGAAACGCCGGGCCGATAGTTAAAAGTAGAAACAGCATAGTTAATTCGGAGTTCGGATTTCAGAATTCAGAGTTTTCTTCGAGTATTTATTCTTGGCCATCTTATTTCGAACCGTTCTGGTTATCGAGACCAACAATCTGATGAGTTCATCACAATCTGAATTTATGCTTTTAAAAGCATCATCATTAATATAACCTGTTTTATTCAATAATTCCAACCAGTATTGCGTCTCATCTGCTTCCTTCAAAGAAACAGTCAGTTTAGAATAGAAATCTGGCGTCGATTGAGCCCTTTTCGCTTCTCGAATATTAGCACCAATACTAGTTCCACTTCTAAGGGCCTGCTTGGACATTACATATTCATGTTTTTCATTAGAAAGCTTTTGATACAACTCAACCATTCTAATAGAAAAAAACATGCTTTTATTCTGTAAAAAATTCTCTTCCATTGCAATCTCTTGTCATCATAATTCCGAAATTCGAAATCAGAATTCCGAACTATCATAGATTTCCTGGTAGATCCAATAATTCCCCATGACGCGCTTTACGTAGTCGCGGGTTTCCCAATAGCTAATGTCTTCGGCGCGCACATCCCAGGACTTGCCTTCGCCAGCCGCCTGCCAGCGCTTGGTGGGCTTGGGGCCTGCATTGTAATTGCCCAGCACGTACATGTAGTCGTCATTATATTCGGTCTTCAAGTCAACCAGGTAGCGGATTCCCAGACGAATGTTCATGTAGGCATTAAACAGCTGACGCGGCTCGAAATTCGGGATGCTTTCTTTTTCGGCAAGCATTTTGCCCGTTGCAGGCATAATCTGCAAGAGTCCGCAAGCTCCCGCCGGCGACATGATTTCAAAATTGAAAATCGATTCCTGGCGCATCACGCTGTATACAAAGAACGGATCGATGCGGTCACCCGAATGGAACTTGACCTGATCCATGTACGGAACAGGGAACAGGTAATGCAGCACGTCGATGGGCGGCGCCATCAGGCGACGTCGATCGATATTGTTCTGGAACTGGCGAGCGAGGCGATACCCGGCAGCGGTTTCGCCCATTTCGTAGAAGAGTTTGCCGTATTCGTACAAGAAATCTAGACGTTTCGCGTTCTTCTTGCGGGCTTCGTCGTAAAGGGCAAAGGCCTGATCGCTAAAGCCGTACTGGAACAGCGTGCGAATGCGATTGTAACGTTCCGGATTGTAAGTCGTATCGGGCTTGCCCACCTTCTGCGAGGCACGCACCCAGGCAAGCGTCTGTTCCGGAGCCATGCGCACGCCGTGTGCATACGGTACATCCTTTTCAGCCATCAGCTTGTATTCCACCAACTTCATGCGACTGCGGTGAGCATAGTAGGCCAGCGGGAAATCGCGAATACAGTCAAGGTAGGCTTCACGGGCCAAGGAGTCCTTTCCGATTTTCATGTAGGCATCGCCCAGGAACATGCGGGCGCCGCTTCCGCTCCACAGGAACGGCTCCTTGGTCGCCTCAATCAGCGCCGGAATCGCTTCATTCCACTTTTCCTGTTTGAAGTACACAAAGCCAATACGGAACTTGGCCCACTGGCGCTTGATATTATTCTTAAAGCGTTTGTGCGAAAGAGTCCTGTAGCAGACAATGGCGCTATCGTACTGTTCCTTCTGTTCGTATTCGAAACCCTTCACCCACAAGTTGTTGGCGTTTTCCTTGCTGAACTGGTTTGCATCTTGCAAGGCGGCATCCATCTTGCGGATTTCCTTTTCGTAACGGGCGGCGTTATTGCGGTACAGGCGCAGAATCGACTGCATCCACAAGGGGCGCGCTTCTACAGAATCCAGCAGGAACTTGAACTGCTTAATGGATTCGTCATCGCGCTTGAGCGTACGCAATGTCACAGCGCGCTTTTCCCACAGGGCAATACGGGTTCCCATATCCAAGGAGCTCGGCGCAAGCTTTTTCTGCAGCGAATCTTCGGGCGGCGGGAGCGCCGCCTCCGGCGAAAGCGAGACAAGCACCGAATCCAGAATGCGAATGGAATCCAACAGAGTCAGGCATTCGTTGGCATTATCTTTGGCGCAAGCCATCCTGGCATAAGCCACCTTTTCTTCCAAAGTCTCGGGAGCGCCACGCACCTTGCGCAGCCTACGGATGGCAGCGAAAGCGGAATCCTTGTAGTTAGAGGCACTCGTCAGGAGTCTCAGGTAAATTCGCTTTGCCTCTTTCATCTGCTTGAACTGTTCCAGATACTGGGCATAGCGATAACGCAAAGCCGCCGCATCGTCGGACTTCGGGTACTTTTCCACGAAAACCTTCAACGAATCCGCATGGGCGCGGTCACTCAACGTAGAGTCAGCCATCGCCGCCTCAATGCGTAACCTGGATGCAACGCGGTCAAAAGAAGCATCCTGATCCAGATTCTTGTACAGTCCCAGCACCACGCGCATATTCTTGTAGTCACGCAGCTTGAACAGGCACTTGGCCATTCTCAAAATCACGGAGCCATCCAACAGGGCATCGCGACCACGCAGGGAATCGTAAGCGAAGTAGGCGCTGTCCCACCGTTCCTTGTAAAAGAACTGGGCCGCACGTGCAAAGTCGCGGACGTTCTTGGGCTGTGCCTTGTCTTCGCTCAAAGCCTTCAGGCGGTCGTAGCGCACCACCACATCCTGGAACTGCGAGGGCGGAATCTGTTCCAGGGACTCGTACGGATTCGGGGGCGTAAACGGCATCGACGCAATCAAGCTATCAGTCGCTTGCGATGGCAGCGGGCTCGACGCCACAGACGTAGAGCCAGCGAACGCGCACACGCCTAAAAACACAACCAACAAAACAATCCTACACATATTTTCTCCTAAAGTCTGCCGCAAGGACCTTCGGTCCTTCAAGCAGGGAGCGTTACCGCAAACCGATTCTGCGGCAGGCTCATTCCGTCTATTTCTTACTGCTGTCCACCTGACCCACAAAGCTGGAGATGCCCAAGTCGCGAATCGTCTGGGCATACTTGCCACGCATAAAGGAGTTCACGCTTTCCGCATCATCCATCTGCAACACCGTCAGCGCAGAATCGCGCACATCTTCGAAGTTGATCGAGCGGATAATTTTCTTTGTGGACATCACGCTCCACGGAGTCATCGAGAGTTCGTCAACTCCAAGACCAACCAGCAACAGCACGCTCAACGGGTCCGCACTCATTTCACCACAAACCGCCACAGGGATTCCTTCACGGTGTGCCGCCTGAACCGTCTGGTAAATCATGCTGAGCACTGCCGGATGGTGAGGCTGGAACATGTCCGTAATCAATTCGTTCGTACGGTCCACGGCAAGCGTAAATTGTACAAGGTCGTTCGTACCGATGCTAAAGAAGTCCACTTCTTTGGCGAGCTTGTCGACAATCATCACGGCAGCAGGCACTTCAATCATCACGCCGATTTTCACCTTCGCGACTTTCTTGCCGGCCGCTTCCAGTTCCTTTCGACACTTGACAATGCATGCCTTGGCGCGACGGAATTCTCCCATGCCAGAAATCATGGGTAACAACAGCCGCAAGTTTTCCTTGGTGTTGGCAAGGAGCAAGGCCTTGAGTTGCGTACAGAAAATATCTTCGCGGTCCAAGCACACGCGAATGGAACGCCAACCCATAAACGGGTTCGATTCGTTCACTGCCGTAATGCCACTCACCAGCTTGTCGCCGCCGGCATCCAGAGTACGGATCGTCACCGGGCAGGGGTACATGGTTTCAAGAATGTAGCGGTACGCGTCGCGCTGTTCATCCTGAGTGGGAGCGTCGTTTCGCAAGAACAAAAATTCAGAACGGTACAGGCCGATTCCCGTCGCACCGAAGTCGGTCACCTTTTCCGATTCCGACGGAAGTTCAATGTTGGCGTGCAGGGTAATGTACTTGCCGTCGCGGGTCATCGGCTCCAGCTGGCGCATCGTGAACAATTCACGGCGCTGCCTTTCGAAGACTTCTTGCCTTTCGTGGAAATCCTTGACGTCATCCTGGTTCGGATTGATAATGACCTGGCCGCTCGAGCCGTCGACAATCACCGTGTCGCCGGTCTTGACCTGGGCCGCAAAATTTCTAAGGCCAGACACCAACGGTATCTGGAGCGAGCGAGCCAAAATGGCCACGTGGCTCGTGCGGCCACCGGTATCCATCGCAAGCCCCGCCACCTGGCCGGGCTTGATCGACATCAAAAGGCTCGGTAAAAGTTCGTGCCCGACAAGCACCACTCCGTCTTCGGTAGCCACGTCCTCGAGCACCGGTCCGGAATCTTCCATGGCCGCCATCAAGCGGTTGTACACGTCCCTCAGGTCGGCCGCCTTGTCGCGCATGGCCGGCGAGTCAATCTGTTCGAACTTGTCGATGTAGGCACCCAAGACCACATGCACCGACCAGCGGGCATTCTTGTGTTCCTTGCGGACCTTGTCGATTACCCCGTTGATCAAAGTGGGGTCCTGTAAAATCATCAGGTGAGTCGCAAAGATTAGGCTGTCCTTCATCCCGGTGCGACTTTCAGAAAGTTCCTTGATCTGTGAAACTTCCTTGACCGTCTTGTGGACCGCCTTCAAGAAAAGCTGTTCTTCGTCCGCAAGTCGGCTCTCGGGGAGAGTCTCCTCCACCACCGAAATCTTCCGGTTCGTGACCGGAAAAACACATCCCATGGCAAAGCCCGGGGATGCAGGAACGCCCGTCATAACAGTACGGACGTGTTCCGGCTTCTTAACAGGGTTCTTCGTTGAAGTGGTCATTAAACAGACTTTCCAACTGAGACGCGACCTGTTCTTCGTCTTCGCCATCAATTTCGAATTTGACTTCGGAACCTGCAGGAATAGCAAGCATCATCACATTCAAGATGCTCTTGGCATTCGCCTTCGATCCCTCGAACACGATGGATATATCGCTCTTGGCTTGGCCGGTGATATCGACTATCATTCCGGCGGGCCTTGCGTGTATCCCCAACTTGTTTGTTACCACCAATGCTTTTTCGATCATTGTTTTCCTCAGAAAAAATCCACGTTGATGTCTAGACCATCTTGTAAAATAATGCGAACCAAGCTATCCGCCGAATGAACGGTCTTGACCAGGTCGTCATGCAGGGTGCGGTCGTTCAGCAAGATACCCACCGTGTTGTCCTTGGATTCAATCTTCTTCTGGACCTTCACGACGAGTTCATCCAAATGAGTTGTCACTTCTTCCAGTTCGCCCAGCAACTTGTCGGCGTTGCCCATCACCTTTTCGGTGTTCGCGAACATGTTGTCGATCGGCGGTTTCACGCCATCAATCAAGTTATTCACCTTGACCGTCACCTGGTTCAAGCCTTCAAGGCTCTTCCTAAGCTGCGGGTCAGCCGTATTCAGCATCACAAGCACGCGGTCTTCCAGCTTTTCTGCCTTCACGAGCAAAGTCTTGAAGCGTTCCTGGAATTCCGGGTTCACAATCGTCTGGTTCAAAGCCTGCTTGACCGATTCCAGCAGCACCTTCGTCGAGTCGCAGACCTCACCCACAAGACCAAGAGCTTCGGCGATACCGGCATCGAACTGGCCCGTAATGGTATCGCCCGGGGCAAAGTAGCTCGTCGAATCACCCAGAATCATACCAATCTGGCGTTCGCCCATGATACCGATGTTCTGCACGCGAATTTCGGAATCCTTGGGGATTTTCACGTCGGTGCGGAGTCTAATGGTCACCACCACGCGGTGGCCGGCCAAATCGATCGATTCCACCTTACCGAGCTTCACACCGTTTACCTTGACGGGGTCATCGAGCACCAGGGTACTCACCTGGGTAAACCGCAGATAATAGGTGTTAAAGGTTTCGCGAGGGTCCTTCTCGTTTAAGAAGAATATTCCAAAAACAAGAATAATCAGGGCTAGGATGACCACCAAGCCTACTGAAAAATAAAGAGCCGAATACTTTTTCATTTGGGTTTTAATCTAGCATTTTTTGTATGCAATACAGAAAATGCTCTCCGAAAGAGAGCTTTTAAAACCGGATTTATGGGGGCTATTCGTCAATTCGAACAATCGGACTGTTGTTCTCGATGCCATTCACATGGCGATCCAGCCAGTCCAAAAGCAAGGCATCGCGTTCTTCCTTCGGGAGCAAGAACTTTTCGCGGCCCACCTTCTGCATATAAACGTCCAAATACGTCATCAAGACGCCTCCTGCCACCGACACGTTCATAGATTCGGTAATGCCGTACTGGGGCAGTTTGAATTCGTAGTCTGCATGGGCGAGCGTATCGGGGTGATTCCCATGGAATTCACTACCCAGGTAAAAGGCGGTGGGCTGGCTCAAGTCCAGATCCAGAACAGAATTCGTGGTATTCGTGCTGGCCACGGCAATCTTGTAACCCTTGGCGCGCAATTTTTCCATGCACAGCATGCGCTTCTTGTAAAGGTACAGGCTCATCCACTTGTAGCTACCTTTCAGAATGGACTTGTTCACGCTATAGGCGTTGTCTTCTTCGATAATGTGGACATCCTGCAAGCCGAACACTTCGGCCGTACGGATCACGGCAGAAATATTGTGCGGGTCGAACAAATCTTCGAGCACCATGCAAAAATGTCTCGTACGGCGGTCCACCACAGACGTCAAAAGTTCACGACGGCGTTCCGTCACGCGTTCCAAAAGGGATTCCAAAGTTTCGTTCGTCATTTCTTTTCCTTAATAACCTGAAGGTCCTTTACCATAATGGGCACCGCCTGCATATCCTGTTCCCGCTTTTGCTTGCGTGCTTTCTGCAAGCGTTCAAAATCGCCAAGTTCCCAATGAGCGCCGTTTACGACTTCTTCGAAATCCAAAACGTACTGCACGTTTTCATCGGACTTGAGAGCAGCACTCTTGAGCATGGGTTCCTTATTGCCGCTAAAGTACATTCCCGACGCTTTCTTGATATCGTTCACAATCTGCTCGATTTTTGTGTTCACGACACTTCTGAACACCTTCATCTGCATAATGGAGTTGAGCACCGAATTGCCCGGGAACACGATTGCTGTTAACTTGTACTTAATAATCTTGCCCGGCATCGGGTCCATGTCCAAGTAGGCGATTGCCGTTCCGTGGAGAGCCCACTTCAAAATTTTTGCATGACCGTACCCAAAGAACAAGTCGCGCATGCCAAGCTTTTGACCGGCGCTGTCCTGCAAGGCCCAGTAGAATTCGCCCGAAAGGCTACGGCCATTGCTACCGTTAAAGAACCGTCTGTTCGGGTGCGTGTATTCAAGCACGTAGTTTTCGTCGAGGTAGGCGTTAATCAGCTGCGCCGTAAACGGCATGTTGTCGAACAAGTACTTGATAACGTTTTCATCAAGCGGAAGCGTTCCCGCATAAGTGTATTCCACGCGGTACTGGCGTCCGAGTCTCGCATAAATTTCAGGAACCATCGGGGCCTTGGGGTCGGCTTTGTATCCGCGACTTGCCAGTTCCTTGTAAGGCTTGCAGAATTCGTCGTCGTACTTGACCTTGGGCCATGGTTTCATGTCATCTTCAAAACAGCCTTCGAACACCTGGTTCATGCAAATCTTGAGCCCAGAACAAAGCGAGCGCAAATCATCGTTGCTGCCCAGTTTCTTGCGCAGGTTATCATGCATGCGCACCTTCACCATGGGATCTACCGATACGGCATAGTTCGCCGCAGGATTGTCACCAGCAAAAGAAAACGAAATGCTCAAAAGCATTCCCGCAAGCACACCCCCTGCAATACGGCTTAGCCACGACATGATTATCTAAACTCCAGACTGTCCTGAGGTATAACGGTGAAGGGTTTAATCGATTCCAATTTCGAAACGGGAGCAACAATCGAGGTGGTCATTTTATCCATGTCAAAATATTTCTTGACCATCGCCTTCACTTGGTCGGCAGTCACGGCATTGATTTCTTTCACGTATTCCAGGTAGTGGTCGTAAGACTTGCCCAGCAGTTCGCCCTTTGCAAAAATCACGGCAGTCGCCTCAGGGCTGTCGAACAGGCTCGGCAGGCTTTCGATCAAGGATTTCTTAGCCTGTGCAAGTTCTTCTTCAGTGGGCCCCTGTTCGGCAAATTCGTTCACCACTTCGCGAATCAGCTTCAAGGCGAATTCCACCGATTCCACCTTGGTCTGCAGCGCAATGGTCACCATGGCCGTGTCGCGGTAGTCGTTACCCACCGAGCTGTACACGCTGTAGGCAAGGCCTTCATCACTACGCACACGGTTCATCAGGCGGCTCGTAAAGCTGCCGCCGCCCAGAATAAAATTCGCCACCGCCGCCGGATAGTAATCCGCATGGGGCCTGCGTACAAAGGGCTGGTTCATCGAAATGTTGGCCTGCGTGATATCCTTATCGACCACATAGATTCCGGGCTTTCTTACAAACGTAAGCGGAGTCGGTTCCTGCACCACAGGCTTTGCCCCCATCTTCACGGTCTTGGCAACCGCGGCATTCCAGCCTTCAAAGAATTCCTTGAGCATGGTCACCGCGGAATCCTTGTCGATATCGCCCGAAAGGGCGAACATGATTCGGGAATCCGCATACACGCCCTGGGCCAGGCGCTTCAAGTCGGCAATCGTCACCTTCTTGTAGTCGGCGGCATTGGCATCCCAAAGTCTCGGGTTCGGAGCGTAATTCACCTTGGAGCGGAGCGCCGAAAGCACCTTTGCCGGAGTATCGTAGCGGCGGTCATAGGCGGTCAGGTAATTCGCACGCAGAATTTCGAACTGTTCCTTATCGAAAGCCGGCGCCGTCAGCACCTGCTTCGAAAGCGAAAGCATGTTCGCGAAATCCTTGGACAGACAGTCGATATCGAAAGTCGAGGTAAACGTTCCGACCGACGACGTGATTCCGGCACTGATAAATTCCAGGGAATCGTCCAGCGCCTTGGCCGAAATGCCACCACCGCCACCGCGGCGAAGCATGCTACCCACCATCGACGAGGCCGCTTCGTCTTTAAGAGCAAGCGGCACGCGAGGCTGTTCAAAGTAAACCGTAAAGTTCACCAGCGGCAGGCTCCTGTCGCTCACGATATAGCCCGAAATGCCCGGAGCAATTTCTACGCGATAATCCTTCGGATAGGGAGCCACATACTTGTACTCCGGAAACTGGATATCCTTGTAACTTGCGGGAATAGCGGGCTCAGCCTTTTTTTCAACGACGGGAGTCGCCACCGAATCCGCCTGCGCGACAGCCGGAGCCGGCTCCGTCTGCGGTTCCGGCGAACTAGAACAAGCCCACAAAGCAAACGCAGTCGCTACCGACGCAACCATCGAAAAGAGAACTTTCAAATCAAACTTCATCATCATGAAAGATAGTAAATCGGCATATAAAACCACACGGATTCGAAATGCCTAACGGCATTTCTGATAAAAAATAAATATTCAACCAATTACAGTTTGATTTCACACTAAAAATCTATGAAAAACAAGAAAACGCGTTAGCGTTTTCCAATAAATGCGCAAGGCGAGTGTTGCAGGACTGCTTGCAGGCCTATAACCGAGCCGAGCATTTAACGCCGTTGGCGTTCGTGGCTACGGTTATGCCATAACAGAAAACAAGTTTTCTGCTGCGTCATAACCCTGCACACTTTTAGTACTTTAATACAATCCGTGTGGCTCTAAAAAAAGCTCTTGACGCGTAATTCTTTTCTATCTTTCGCCACATGCCAGGCATCATCCGTTTTGCACCGAGCCCTACGGGCTTTCTACACGAAGGGCACCTGCTTTCCGCCCTTTACGTATACGCCGCCGCAAAAAAATGGGACCTCAAAATCCACCTGCGCATCGAGGACCACGATCAAGGCCGTGCCCGCAAGGAATATATCGAAGGCATCCGCGAAGATCTCGCCTGGTTCGGCTTCAAGTACGACAGCGAAAGCATCCAGAGTTCGCATTTTGACTTTTTCCAGAAAGTTCTCGACAAGCTCACCGCCAATGGCCTCGTTTACCCCTGCACCTGCAGCCGCAAGCAATTGCAATCCGAAAACCCCGTAAGCGAAACCGGCGAAGTCATTTACCAAGGCAAGTGCTATAACGAATTCAGAATTCGGAATTCAGATTTCGGAGTAAAAAATTCTAAAGTGCGAACTCCGAACTCCGAATTACCGCACAGCCTACGGGTGGTTATTCCAGACAAAGTAATTAACTGGCACGACGAACGCCTCGGCGACTTCGCCGAAAATCCGAAAAAGCAATGCGGAGACTTCCCTATCCGCGACCGCGAAGGCTTTTGGACCTACCAATTCGCCGTCTGCATCGACGACCTCACCGAAGGCATTACCCACATCGTCCGCGGCGAAGACATCCGCAATTCCACCGCCCGCCAGATTGCGCTTTCCCAGCTGATTGCCGACACCTGCCAAGGCGACCAGGCCCTTGCTATTCCCCCGTACATGCGAGCGCTGTATTTGCACCACCCCCTCATTGTGGATTCCGGCGGCAAAAAGCTTTCCAAGCGCGAACACGCCTATAGCCTCCGCCAAGACAAGGACAGGGGTAAAACGCCCCAGGAACTCCTTGGGCAAATCCTCTACAAAGCGGGATTTTTGTCCAACAATACCCCGACAACGTTGGAACAGGCGATAGCGACCGTCGCAGAGCGTCTATAAGCACGCCTTTTTTGCCCCTTTTTAATCACCTAATTCCCCAACCAGCAATAAATTAGGTATATTCAAGGTATGTCTTCACCTTCTGCTATTGTCGCCAAAATTCGGCAAGAAGCCGCCCTCTTTGACTCCAAAGACCGTTTACTCAGTTTTTCGACCAAGAACGACTTTCAGTCTCCCCTGATTACCGAAGCCGGAGACCTCTTCTACGAAAAATGGGTACAGGCTCAAGGGCCGCTTCCCCTGGAATCCTTTTTCCAGGTTTCCCAGAATTTTTCGGCGCAGCAAAAGATTACCGCCCTCGACACGATTTCGGCGGTACTCCGCCAAAAACTCGACGATCTCGGTGAGACAGACCTTTACCTGCTTCTCGGCTTTTTAAAGTGGGACGGCAACGCCCTTGCCCCGAGCCTCCTGGTTCCGCTCGACTACGACGCCACCAAGGGCACGGTTACCATTTCCAAGCGTACCCCCATCGAAAATATCGTTTTGCGCGAGCGCCTCAAAGACTCCATCGCGCTCCCCACCGCCGAAGACGCAATCATCAACGGCAAGTTCAGCCTGCTTCTGTACTTTTCACAATTTGAAAAAGCCATAGCCGGCGAACGCAACTGGCGATTCACCCGCCATGGGCTTTGCCTCGGTTTTTTCAATACCAACCTGCTCGCCCTCAAGAAACGGTTCAGCAAGGGCTTTTCCGACAAGTCTATCGACGGGAACCCCATCCTGGCATCCCTCCTTCGCAACGAAGGCTTCCAGACCCAGGAATCCCTTTTTGAAGAGCAGGATTTCGACAATGTCTTCTCGCCCGCCGACCACCATTTCCTTTACACCACTGATTCGCATACGAATAAAGTGACGGTGGATGCCGAAAACGAGAACGCCTGTGCATACGCAATCCAGACGCTCCCCGGCACCGAAAAAATAAAGGTGGCCGCAAATATTGTCGCCGACGAAATCGCCCAAGGTAAAAAAGTCCTAGTTGTCCACAAGCGCGCCGTTACCAAGCGTGCCTTCCAGAACGCCTGGCGACCGCCCTTCCGCAGTTTCCCGAACAGCGACAGAAGTGCACTCGAACAGAAAGTCCGCGCCATGCGCAACGGTTTTCTAGAATACTACAACGCAGTCAACAAGCCCATTCCGCCCACCAACGTGGTGCTTTCGGACTTGCTACGCGAATTCAAGGACGTAAGACCGCCCAAGAAGAAGTTCCCCGACCGCATTTTCCGCGGTATCGCCCAACTGGACTTTGACGGCTACCAGGAACTCAAGAAAGATCTCCAGATTCTGTCGGAGCTCTATTTCGACAAGAAGGGAGTCGAAGCCCGCAAGGCCTTCCGCGGCGTAAAGATTTCAAGCCTTTCGCCCGAACAGCAGCAAGCTCTTTCCGAAGATCTACGCTGCGCTGCAGAAAGCGCCCAGAAACTCGCCCCGATTATCCAGAAAATGGAATCGACCGGACTCTTCCCCACCGGCATATTCCTGTCGGGCATGATCGACATCCTCGAACTGCTGCGCGACAACTTTGACGAAAAAACGCCTACGTTCGAAGACTGGCAACTGCGCAGCCACAACTGGACCGCCTACAGGGACACCCTCATGCACCTCCCCGAAGCGGGCGACCAATGGGTGCGGTACCGCAGGCAGACCTCGGACATTTACACCGACAACGCCGTCGACGAAAACATCCAGAACGCGCGCGACGACTTCGCCGAATGCCAGAACATTTCTCTCAAGGGTCTTTCGGAACGCTACCGCACTTCGCGCAAGCGCCTGATGCAGGTCATCCGCAAGCCCAAGACCGTCGACTCCGACGCCAAGCTCCTGGACTTAATCGACACACTCCTCGAACTGCAGGCAAACAAGAAAACTTACAAGGAAAGCGCCGTACTCGGCAACCACTTGCTCGGACGCGACTGGCACTTCGAAGGTTCCAACTGGGTCGAACTCAACCAGAAGATTCAGTACATCTACAACTTCCGCGACCAGCACCAAGACGACCCCAGGTTCGACCTGTTGTTGCAGCTGCTGGAACAGTGGCACAACTTCAAGGACTTGCAGCCGGAACTTTCGAACCTCTGGAATTCCGTCATCGAGCTCCAGACATCGATCAAGCAAATCAACAAGGACCTGGATCTCGAGACTCCGCTCGAAAGCCTGAGCATCGAAAAATGGCTCGGCCAGATCCAGGTATGGAACGACAACTGGAGCCACCTCGACATCCACCTGCAGCTGACAGCCCATCTCAAGAAGATGGAAGGCTACTGCAACACGGCCCTCATCGAATACCTCAAGGATCCCGAAAACGCAGACGCCGACTTCAGCAGCGCACTCGCCCATTACTGGACCGGCGCCCAAATCCAGGCTGCCACCAAGGAATGTCCCGTGCTCTTCTCGGAATCGCCAAAGACCAAAGCGCAAAAGAGCAAGGAATACCGCTCGCTCCTAGACCAGTTCTGCAGCGCAAACTTCAGGGAACTGCACAGCGCCGTCGATGCCGACCCAAGCGTTCTTGTTGTCGAAGAACTTTCCGACGCCCTCAGCATCCCCGAAAAGCAGACCTTCGACATTTCGATTATTCTTGACGCCGACGCCATCTCGCTGGTCGAAGCCTTGCCGATCCTGCTTGCCGCACCCAAGACCATTCTCATTGGCGACCCGCACAACCCGAGTCACGACTACCTGCCGATCGACGCCTTCCACGAAGAAGCAGTCACGCGCAGTGCCTTCTTCCAAGAAAGCATTCTGACAGCGGCTCTACGCCAGGGCGCACCGACTAGGGAACTCTGGTTCACCTCGCAGTACGGCGATCCGGCAATCGTCACGTTCGCCAACGAACGCATCTACAATCACGGAATCAAGCAGTTCCCGCCCCCGAACAACGAAATTTTCAAGGGGATTTCGATCAAGGAAGTTTCCGACAAGATCGAAACGATCGCGCTTACGGCTATCCGCCACGCAGAGCGCCATCCCGAAAAGACTCTTGGTATCATCGCATTCCACCAGTCTACCTGTCAAGAAATCGAAGACGCTATTCAGGCCAGACTTGTTGCAGGCACCCCTGCAGCCGCCTTCTTTACAAGGCCGAACGCAGACATCCGCTATTACGTCAAGACGCCCGAACGCGCCGTGGACCAGTTCCGCGACACCATTCTCCTTTGCATGGAAGCCGAAGGCGCCGGTGGTCTCGACCACAAGATTGCAGTCTGTTCGACACTTGCCAAGCGCGAACTCCGCGCCTTCATTACCGAAGCCGACCTTGCTAAAATCGCATCGCAAAAGAATTCGCTCTTCCGCGAATGGCTCAACTTCTTGCAGTCCAGACAATACGACCCCGTGGTCGACATCGAACCTGCAGACTCCCCGCTCCGCAGCGAAGTCATCGAAGCCCTGAAGAACGAAAACATCCTGGTGCAGGAATATTCTTCAAAGGGAGGCATTCCCGTGGGCCCGGTCGTTATCGACGCAAACAACCCCACGCATTTCCTGGCGCTTATCGAAGACGATTGCACCACGGAACGATTCCGCGATTCTATCGAAGACCGCGACTACGTGCGCCCGCAGATTCTCAAGCAGCTCGGCTGGAAGGTCATGAACCTTTGGCTGCCGTTCTGGTACATGGCCAACAAGGACGAAGTCGGACACCTTCTCGCAACGCTCGCTATCGAACAGAGTGTGGCACCCCCGCCCACTGTCGGAACCGACGAAGACGACGGTTCCGAAGTGTTTGACGCCGCCTCGAAACCCATGACAGAACCATACGTGGTCCAGCATCCGAAAATCGAAGGCACGGCCCACGACAAGCCCATCGCAGAACTCCCGACTGCAGCAATCATTACGCAGCTCAAGTTCTATGTTGATTCGGAAGCCCCGATCCACGAAGAAATCTTGAAACAGCGCGTTCTGGAACTGCATCATGTCGACAGGGCAGGCCCCGTGCTCCAGAAGGCGCTCACCGAAGCAATCCTCCAGGGGTTACAGAAAAAACGCTTTATCAAGACCGGGCCGTTCTACTACTCGCTCAAGGCCAAGGATCTGGTGGCACGCAACCGCGCAAACCGTCCGGACTTTGAACGCAAGCTCGCCTACGTGGCGCCCGAAGAACGCGCCCTCATGCCGCAGAGCATGGACGAACACGCCATCAAGCAGGCTATGGGACTGTTAGAATAATTTGTAATGCGGAATGTGATGTGTGCGTGCGGCTTCGCCGCAATGCGCAAAGCGCGATGTGGAATGACAAATGTGGAATGAATAATTTCACATTCCACATCTCACACTACACATTCTTACTTCACTTTTACTACGAAAGCTGTAATGTTGTAGGCGGACAGTTCGCGAGCCTTGTCTTCGGCGGCCTTCTTGTTACCCCAGCCACCGCCACGGAGCTTGTAGAACGGGGCGTCGAACACCACCTGGACCGCATAGCCGGTGCTTGCAGAAAGCTGGGCGCGGCGACGCTGGGCGGCATCGAAATCAGCCACCGATTCAAACTGGAGCATGTAGTAGCCGTCAGACTTGGAAGCCTTGGCAGCGGCCTTCGGCATAGCATCGTTCTTGGTGCTAGCGCTATCGCGCAGGGAGGCGTTCAAAACAGGTTTGTATTCCTTGCCGCGGAAAAGGGAATCCAAATCGGTCGGTTCAGCGGCAAAGGCCAAAGCGCAAAAACTAATAACAGCTAAAATCTTTCGCATGTCATAAATATAAAAAAAGGAACGGATTTTATCCGTTCCCTTTTCAAATCTGTCCGTCAGATTCCTAGTTGCTAGAAGCCTTCAGGTAATCCGTCACAGGCTTCGGCGAGCGCTTGATGCCCCAGACAGATGTGCTTTCCTGCTTAGCTTCCTTACCGGCAGAACCGAGCTTCACGTAGGAATTGAGCTTCACGATGTAAGCACCGGTACCCACCATGCGGCCCTTGTCGGAACGCATGTTCCAGCCGATGAAGAAGTTACGATCGTTGCCAGCATCGGTGCAAAGTCCACCGTTGAAGTACTTTTCAGAGTTCTTGCTGTCATCGCAGTAAATCTTCTCGCTCTTGCTAGCCACGAAGCCACCGAGGTTCGTGTAGTACTGGACTTCGTAGTAGAAGAAGATGTCACCAGGTTCAATTTTCTTGCGTTCTTCTTCGTCAAGACCATTGAACAGAGCGTACATGTCAGCCTTGACAAAGTGACCCGGCTTACCGCCTTCAGCAGCCATGACTTCGTTCTTGGTCATAGTTGTACGGTAGGCGTTCACAGTCACTGCAGGCACCTTATCGCCAGACGGACCGTTAGCCGTAGAAGCGAACTTGTTTTCGATCACGGCGATTTCAGCGTCACCCGTGACCGGCACCCACATAGACGGGAGTCTCTTCGTTTCGTTGTAACTCGTCGGAGAGTTCCAATAGTAAGCCGCATCGGAAACAGCACGGAGCGTGTCACCACCCAGGTTCGTCAAGTCAGTCGTATCGGACCAGAAAATGTTGGACAGGTCACCGCCCAAGCGAACGTAGTCACCCACGTGCGGAGAAACACTACCGCGCAGGTACATGTACTTGATACGGCCTTCGCCCTTGGCAGAGCCCAAAGCAGGTTCGTTCTGAGCAGTCACCTTGGCAGAGGTATTGCCCAAAGCAGACACGAAGCGGTTGGATTCCGGCAGGTCGATTGCAGAATTCAAGTAGAAGTCCAGAGCGTCCTTCCTGTTAGAGGTCGTAACAAGCTTAACCGGTTCAGACATGATAATCACGAGGCTATCGTAGTCAGTCAGGTCATCACCATTCTTGATGGTACGCACTTCGGCACGCAGCGGCACCGGAGCCATACGGTCGGTCAAGGCACCGGCAAAGCCCTGCTTCACCTTCTTACCCTTGTCTTCGAAGATCGCGTAAGAATGGACCTTACCCACACCAGCCGTCTTGACGGCTTCGGAGAGCGTGAGGCCACCGATCGTAATCAGGTTGGTGCAGTAGCCAGCCGTTCCATTGTATTCGACCGGGCTAGAGCAATCGATGTTGGACGAAGACACTTCGATCAACTGGTTACAAGTAATGGCGGTATCCTTCGGAATGGTAGAATAGCCATCCTTATACGGGTTATGATTTTCTGCCGAAGCGGAGTCCCACATCACGCAAAGCTTGGTCGGCAGGGAGTCCTTGTGGATCGGGCGGTCATAGTAAATCGCAATGGAGTCACCGATACCATCGAGGTATTCCTGGGACATGCTGAAGTACGGGTCAGGAATCTTGTGTTCCAGCGAGGGGGTCTTGCCCTTCACGTCGAACACGTCAGCCAAGACCGGGTACGGAACCGGAGGATCGCGGAAGTAAATCGGGTTGTAAACGGCCTGCACAAAGTCGTTGTATTCGGCAACGATGGTTGCGGGGCTGTAGATAGAAGGATCCGTATCCCAGCGATACTTGGTCAGCGAACGAATAGAAATCGTGGCATAGCCATTTTCAAAGGTGTAGACACTGTCGATGAACTGAATCTTCGGAGAGGTCTGAGAACCCATGTGAATCTTGAGGCCATCGCATTCAGTCAAGCAAGCACTATAGCTACCGTCTTCATTGGGCTTGAGCACGGCGAGGTACAGGTCGTACACAGAGCCGACCCAGTATTCATCATAAGAACCGTCGGAATTCGGAGTCTGGCCCTTGACGGACTTGGCGCTTGCGCCTTCTTCCGGAATCTTTTCGATGAACGTAATCTGCGGCAGGTAGAAGCTGATCGACACGGTGTTTTCACGGCCCGTTACACCCACCTTGAAGGACTGGATGGAATTGGTCATGTTGTCCATGTCAATCGTCGCATAGAGAGTATCGACACCGGATTCACCGATAACACGCTTCTGGCCAGAGGCGAGCTTTACGCGAGCCGTAGAGCCATCGGCCAAGGTAGAATCGTAGTAGAGTTCCAGCACCTTGTCGTAGGAGAGCGTGTATTCGACACCGGCAGCATCCTGCGGGAAGATTTCAACGCCCTTTGTATTGCCTTCGCCAGGAGCCACAGAAGACACATAGACCGGAATATATTCGCCAGCCATAGCGGTGGTCTGCAGGTTGTACTTGCCACCCGGAATATCGACACCGTTCGTATCCTTGGCGACACCGTTAGCATAAATCACGTCCACTTCGCCACTCATACGGAAGGTAGCCACCTTCTTGGACTTGCCGTCAATGTTCACGAACAACGTGTAACGGCCGCCACCCAGGCACATTTTATCCTTGTCCACCTTCGGGGCAGTAATAGAGGTCAAATCGACACCGCACTTGTACACACCCGGAGTAGTGACATTTTCAAAGCCCGGCACCGGTTCAGAAGAAGCGAGGTTTCCGTTCACGAGGGTGTAGGAAATATTCAAGCCAGCATTCTTAATTTGATCACCGCAATAGGTTTCTTCCTTGTCGTCACCCGTCATGGCAGCGGCGCAAGAACCGTCACCCGACTTGGTGTAGCAAATATTGTAAGAGGTTTCGGCCGGGTTCTGCTTGTTCTTGGCACCCTTCACGTCAATAGCAGTCTTCTGCACAATGTACATGTTCGTCTTGATACGCACGTTACTCATGGTGGTACGGCGGTCGCAGAAGAAGATATCGAGGTCATACTGGTTACCGGCAACAAGTTCGCCGCTCTTGCCCTTGAATTTATCCAGGTTCACATACCCCGGAGCGGCCAAGTGTGTACCACCGAGATCCACAGCAAGTTGGTTATCGATGAACACCCAAATGTCATCGTCGCCGCGGAAGTTGAACTTCAGACCCGGCTTGTGGGTGAACTTGGCATGGGATTCAAAGCAGAACTGCTGGTTACGGCCACCCTTGCCGGAAGCATTTTCCTTAGACGTCCAACGCGGAGTACCTTGTTGATTTGCAGGAGGGGCACTTTCTGTTCCATCACTAAAGAAAGCCCAGCCCTTCGGGGCGTCGTTCGGGCAGCTCCAACCAAATACACAGGCGTTTTCACCCAACTTGAGGTGACTCACAAGGGCAGCAGTCGTACCATCGCCATCGGCAAAGATGCCTTCGCAATCCATACCGCCATTCCAACCCGGGCCATTACAAAGGACATCGATTACAGGAATGCCTTCGTTCGGGTCATCGGCGCGAAGAAGCGGACCATAGAACACCGGACCTTGAGCCGTACGCTTGGTGCGGGCTTTAGCAACCGGAGTCTGAGTCGGGTCAGCTTCGAGAATGGTAGCATCCGTCGTCGCTTCAACCGGGTAGAAACCACCCTGCACAGAAAGTCCCGGACTGGTATAATAGTCAGAGTCGAATTCCCACTTACCATCGTTGGAACGATGGAACGGCATATCGAAGCAGCTCTTTTCGTTTACGCCCTGAGTGTAATTGAACAGCATATTAAAGTATTTATCATCAATAAAGCACTTCTTACCAGCAGAAGACAGCTTAGGCTTTCTTTGAGACTGCGGAACAGTTTCATCAAGAGTCGATTCCACGATGCCCGGAGTCACACCGATACATTCATAAATGGCCCTAAGAGCAGTGGTCTTGTCGGCTCCAGACGCGGCATTCGTTTGATTCACTTCTTGGCATGCATCAAAAGTCGGATTCGGATCGTGCGGTTTAGGATCGCCAGGTCCGCCATAGCAGGAGAACGCCGGATGCAGGCTAGCATCACTATCATAAATAATGGCAGCCATGGTATAGGAGCAGCTACCTTCAATGCCATCCACTTCGGCGGCACTATAGTAGTAACCGTC
The DNA here is from genome assembly GCF_002210325.1 of Fibrobacter sp. UWB1. Taxonomy (NCBI): domain Bacteria; kingdom Pseudomonadati; phylum Fibrobacterota; class Fibrobacteria; order Fibrobacterales; family Fibrobacteraceae; genus Fibrobacter; species Fibrobacter sp. UWB1. The sequence continues at coordinate 78,257 of NZ_MWQL01000010.1, read as the reverse complement.
GTCATTGGTCTTCTGTTCTTCGTCCGGAACAAAGAACAAGGAGTCCACCATGTTAAAAATCATGTTCAAGGCAATCGGCTGGGCCGTGGCAGCGGTTTCCCAGTTACCGTTCACGCCAATCATGTCATCGCGTTCAGTATCGTCATCACGGAAGAGCACCACGTTGTCCGTGATTTCTTCGTTAAAGAACACATAGGAATACCATCCGCACATACCGTCCACGGCCTTCATCGGCTTACCGGTCTGGCCGCCATCCGTACTGATCATCGGCACGGCAGACAACCACTCTTCATAGTCAGGCGGAATCATTACAAAGAAATACTTTGCGTCAGGCGGGTTTTCGCTAATCACGGGCTTTTCCGGATCCGTCGGATTCGGGAAGATGTAAAGGTCGCCCGTCTTGCTACAAGGAATACCGGCATTCTGAGTACAGCCAGCCTTGTCGTATTCAATGTTCGTAACGCCCGGCTTCTGGCAGTAGTCGTTGTCTGCCGAGGCAATAAAGAATGTGGTATCTTGCCCCTGACCGATAAGGGAGGACGAAACCGTCCACCAACCGTCAGCTTGCTTTTTAAACGGAACAAACTTGCCACCACCGGCGGCATAAGCTTCTGTCCAAGATGCGGGGGCCTGCAAATAAACGGTACCTTCGGCACAAACCTGACCGTTCAACGCAAATGCGCTCTGCACTCCTGCGAGAAGCAGACAAACACCCAACGCCCACTTGACCAGGAGGTTCATTTTGTTCATTTTCATTTTAGTTTCCATCGATGGTATTCCTTCCAACAGGGCATAACAAAAGGTCAGACCTTTTCGATATCCCATAGACCGCCCTCAAATTTACTCTTTTTTGCGGAAAAAGCCAATTTATTTTTTCTGATTTTTTGTGAATTTTTAGTTCCTTTTGTGTACAAAAACTTATAAAAACGAAACTTCGTGAGTTTTGTCACAAGAAAAACAGCTAGTGTAAAATTATGTTTTCAACGTAAGGGTATCAAGCCTGATCCATATAAAAAGGAATGGATTGATTCCATTCCTTTTCATTAGCCATAAGTCGATTAATTTATTCGGCAACAGCCTTCATGTATCCCGTATCGGGTTTCGGCGAACGTCTGACGCCCCACACGGAGGTACTTTCTTGCTTAGCACGCTTACCGGCAGAACCGAGTCTCACGTAAGACTTGAGTTTCACGATGTAAGCACCCGTACCCACCTGGCGACCATTGTCAGAACGCATGTTCCAACCAATGTAGAAGTTACGGTCGTTACCGGCATCGGTACAAAGTCCGCCACCGAAGTACTGGATACGTTCACCCGTTTCCGGATTGATTTCGGTATTCTTATTGTCATCGCAGTAGATCTTCGCGGTCTTGCTTGCTACAAAGTTACCCAGGTTGGTATAGTACTGGACTTCAAAGTAGAAGAACACATCCTGCGGCAAGATCGAGGCACGTTCTTCGGGGGTAAGGCCATTGTACAAGGCATACATATCTGCCTTGACCAAGTGACCGGGCCTACCACCTTCTTCAGCCCAAATTTCAGCCTTGGTCTTGGTCGTGCGGTAAACGTTCACAGACACGGCCGGAGTCTTTTCGGTGCTCGGGACGTTTGCTGTAGAAGCGTACTTGATTTCGTCCACGGCGATTTCGGCATCGCCAACCACCGGCACCCACATCGAGGGCACGCGCTTGGTTTCGTTGTATGCCGTCGGAGAATTCCAATGGTATCCAGCGTCATCGGCAGAGCGCATCGAAGCGGCATCGGCGGCAAGCGCGTTGATGTCAGTCGTATCGGACCAGAACACATTCGACATATCTCCAGCCAGGCGCACATAGTCACCCACATGCGGAGAAACGCTGCCACGCAGGTACATATACTTGATACGGCCTTCACCCGTCTTGGCATCGGAACCCAAAGCCGGATCGCTCTGGGCCGTCACCACAGAAGAGCCTCCGCCCAGGGCAGATACATAGCGGTTCGATTCGGCCAGTTCAATGGCAGAATTCAAGTAGAAGTCCAAAGCCTGTTTCTTGTTGGAAGACGTTACCAACTTAACCGGTTCAGACATCACCACCACAAGGCTATCGTAGTCGGTCAAGTCGTCACCGTTCTTAAGGGTACGTACTTCGGCACGCAACGGCACAGGCGCCATACGGTCCGTAAGTTTACCGCTAAAGCCCTGCTTAACCGACTTACCCTTGTCTTCGAACGCGGCAAAGGAATGGACCATACCAACGCCAGACGTCTTCACCTTTTCGGACAGGGTCAAGCCGCCCACCATAATAATGTTGGTGCAGTAACCGCTATCAGACGGTGCAGAACAGTCAATGTTGCTTGCATCGAGCGACACGAGTGCGTTACAGGTAATAGCGGAATCCTTCGGCATCGTCGAAATCTTTTCTTGGTACGGGTTATGGAATTCAGCCGTAGTGGAATCCCACATCACGCAAATCTTGGACGGCAAGGAGTCCTTGTGAATACGGCGGTCGTAGTAAATGGCCACGGAGTCGCCGATACCATCCAGGTATTCCTGCTGCATGCTAAAGTACGGAGACGGAATAGCATGTTCCAAGGTCGGCAACGAACCGCGAGCATCGAACACGTCTGCCAAGACCGGGAACGGTACCGGCGGATCGCGGAAGTACATCGGGCTATACACGGCCTTCACGAAGTCATTGTATTCAGCCACGATCGATGCCGGGCTGTGGATCGACGGATCCGTATCCCAGCGGTACTTGGTCACCGAGCGAATCGATATCTTGGTATAACCATTTACAAAGTATGCTTCAGTCACATTCGGATCTTCCCACACAAAGTCGATCTTCGGAGAAGTCTCGGAGCCCTTATGGATGGCGACTCCGTTGCACTTTTCGGTACAAATGCTGTAGGTTCCATCCAAATCCGGGACCAGAATCGCCAAGTACATATCGTAAATGGTACCGACCCAGTTTTCATCGTAGGAACCGTCAGCCTTCGGAGTCTGGCCCTTGACAGGGACAGCGACTTCGTCTTCGGTTTCCGGGATCTTTTCGATGAACGTAATCTGTGGCAGGTAGAAGTAGAGCGTCAGCGGCTTCGGTCTGCCAGAAACGCTGATTTCGAACGGCGTAATCGGTTGCTGCAGGTTTTCCATATCAACCGTCGCATAAAGCGTATCGATACCGGCAGGGCCAATCGTCTGCTTTTCGCCGGAATGGAGCTTCTGGTATGCTTCTGCTCCCGTAGTCGGATCGATAACCTTTCTAAACACGGTCATCAAGTTGTTGTAGGCAAGCGTATATTCCATGCCGGCAGCGTCATCCGGGAAGATTTCAAGATCTTCGCTTTCGGTACCAGGAGCGACGTTCGACACATAAATCGGAATCAGGTCGCCACCCATGGCAATGGTTTCCACGGTGTACTTACCCTTCTGAACAACATCGCCAGTTTCTTCATCCACAGAAATGGCGTTACCGTTCTTGTAGAGCACATCCACTTCACCGGTGGTCTTGAAGCTCATGACCTTCTGGGACTTGCCATCGATAGTCACGAACAAGGTGTAATAGCCGCCCGGCAAGCAGGTGCTGGACTTGTCTACCTTAGGTTCGACAAGATTCGTCAAGTCGATACCGCACTTGTACACGCCCTGGACATTGATGCTTTCAAATCCGGGAACCACGTTTTCGGTAATCTTCTTACCGTTCACGAGCGTGTAAGCGGGGATTCTACCCGATTCCAGAATCTGGATACCGCAATAGGTGGCGCCTTCATCGGTACCCGTCATGGCAGCGGCGCAAGAACCGTCGCCTGTCACCGTGAAGCAAAGGTGGTCGTAAATCGTTTCGGCGGGGTTCGCCGGATTCTTTTTTCCCTTCACTTCGATAGCGGTCTTCTGCTGAATATACATGTTCGTCTTGATACGCACGTTACTCATGGTGGTACGACGGTCGCAGAAGAAGATATCCAAGTCATAGGTTTTGCCCACTTCCAGCAGCTGGCCATTATAGCCCTTGAAGCTGTCTAGGTCCACATAACCCGGAGCAGCCAAGTGCGTACCGCCCAAGTCCACAGCCAAGGTATTGTCAATAAACACCCAAATGTCATCGTCACCGCGGAAGTTGAACTTGAGGCCCGGCTTATGGGTGAACTTGGCATGGGATTCAAAGCAGAACTGCTGGTTACGGCCACCAGTACCGGCTAGATTTTCTACAGACTTCCAACGAGGTTCATTTGCATCACTTCTTGCAGCCGGAGTTTCTGTATCCTTCACAAAGAAGGCCCAATCTTCAGGAGCATCTGCCTTGCAGCTCCAACCAAAAATACAAGAGCCGAATCTAGGCGAAAGAGCGGCATCCGTACCTTCACCATCTTTAAAAAGGCCATCACATTTCATGCCCTTGTCCCAACCGGGACCATTGCAAAGAATGTCGATTTCCGGCATCTGTTCGGCCGCGTTAATTTTACGAAGGGGCGAAGAATAGAACACCGGGCCTTCGGCCGTACGCTTGGTACGGGCCGCAGCAACAGGAGTTTGGGTCGGATCCGCCGCAAGAATTGTCTCATTGGTAGAAGCTTCTACCGGGTAGAAACCACCCGGCACGGTAAGGCCCGGGCTAGTATAATAGTCGGAGTCGAATTCCCACTTACCATCCTTGGCGCGCTTGAACGGCATGTCAAAGCAGCTTTTTTCGTTTACGCCCGGAGTATAATTGAACAGCATGCCAAAATACGTTTCATCGATAAAGCAGTTCTTGCCCTTCGTGCTCAACTTGGGCTTTCTCTGCGACTGTGGAACCGTCGGATCAAGTTTGCTTTCGACAAGGCCCGGTGTCACACCAATACAGGCGTTCACAAGTTGCACTGCCGTCCCAGCCGGTATGCCCAAAGCGCCATTCTGGCAACCTTCGCCACCACCATCCTTGTAACAAGAGAAGGCCGGGTGCAAGCTGGCATCGGAATCGTAAATAATGGCTGCCATGGTGTAAGAGCAAGTACCTGCGATACCGTCGACTTCCGCCTTGCTATAGAAATAGCCATCCGGGCTTTCACCTTTCTGCTCTTCGTCCGGAACAAAGAACAGGGAGTCCACCATGTTCAAAAGGAATCCCAAGGGAATCGGCTGGGCCTGATCCTCTTGTTCCCAGTTGCCGTTCACGCCAATCATGTCGGCGCGTTCAAGGTCGTCATCGCGGTAAAGCACCACATTGTCAGAAATATCCTGACCCACAAACACATAGGAATACCAGCCGCACATATCGTTCACGGCAGTCATGGGAGAGCCGGTCAAGCCCCCATCGAAACTGATCATCGGAACAGCGGACATCCAGGCTTCCATTTCGGGCGGAATCATCACGAAGAAATACTTTGCACCGGGAGGATACTTTCCAGTAAACGTTTTCCCAGCTCTGTTAGGATCTTCGGTAACATATACGTGTTCGCCTTCGCCGGGGCAACGGAGGCTGGCCTCGTTGGTAGGCCAACTCGTATCGTTCGCATTTTTGGTCGGAACATTATAGCCGTTTGCCGTTACTAGCCTAAGGGTCGTAAAATCTACACGAGTGTTGTTGGCCTGGCTTCCAATGGTAAACATGACCTTCTGGTTATCCGTGATGCCCAGCTTTTCCAGGTCAAATTCATAGAAACCATCGGCGTTCAACTTCATCGCCTGAGTATTATTGACGTTTTGACCACCAATAAATGCACCAGTCCAGTCATCCGGAGCCTTAAAGTACACTGTACCCTTACAGGTAACCGGATTCTGGTTCTGTTGTCCTTGAGCCCAAACTCCTTGCACCCCCGCAAAGAGCAGGCAACAGCCCAGGGCATACTTCCATAACGACATTTTCCACAAAGAAAATTGTGTATCTCTCTTCATATGACTTCCTTAACGCTGGGTACACCCAAAAGACCGGCCTTTTGAGGACACCACAACCTATGTAAAAATATCCTTTTCTTTACAAAAAAGCACATTTTTTACTTTTTTTTTCATTCCGCAGGTTGCGCTTTTGTAGACAAGTGAAATATCGCCCTAAAACTAGAGAAAACCGCCAATTTTCGCAATATCGTTTACGAAAGTTTACCAAAAGGGATCACCGAATCATGCTGAAAAAGCGATATGTAAATCACGCAAAATTGCACAGGCTAGGCAAGCCTGTTTTTTATTACATTTTAGGTGAACACGGAGCGCTTATGCAGGACATGGACCGAACAATTGCCAGCGGCAACACAATCAAGTTACCCGTCGCCCCCATGCGACCACACCTGATTGTACTGTACCCGCAACACCTATTCAAGCAGATACCGCTCGAAAAGGGAACGGTCGTGCTTGGCCGTGGGCAAGATGCGGACATTCGCCTGGACGACGAACTGGTAAGCCGCAGGCACTGTGCCCTGACCTTTGACGGCCTTGACGTGACCGTCAAGGACCTGGGCAGCACCAACGGAACCTTTGTAGACGGTTCCCCGATTACAGAATGCAAACTCGAAGACCACAATCGATTGCAAATCGGCAAGATGGTTCTGAAAATCGACTTCAAGGATGCGAGCGAAGAAGCCTTTGACCGCGAACTTTATGAAGCCGCGACCATGGACCCGCTGACCAAAATCAGCAACCGCCGTACCTTTATGGACAGGAGCCTCGGCGAACTCGCGCTCGCCCGCCGCAACAACTATTACGTTCACGCCATCATGGTCGACGCCGACCACTTTAAGCGCGTGAACGACACCTGGGGTCACCAGTGCGGCGACATGGTGCTCAAAGAAATCGCCCGCATTCTCAAAGAAGAAAAGCGCGAATCCGACTTGCTCGCCCGTTACGGCGGCGAAGAATTCGTGCTGCTTTTGGGCGGCATCGGCCCCGAAGACGCCAAGAAGAGCGCCGAACGCCTGCGCTCGGCAGTGGAAAGCCACCGTTTTTCGTGGAAAGACACGATTATCCCGGTAACGATTTCCTTGGGGCTCGCTAGCCGCCAGGGCGAAAATATCGGCAAAATCGAGGATTTGATTGCCGAATGCGACCGTCTACTTTACATCGCCAAAGAGAGCGGCCGTAACCAAGTTGCTTGCGAAGCATAGCTTCGCTGCGCAGTTGGTAGAACTTAGTTGATAGAGCTTAGATATATAGAACTCTCTAAGTTCTAAGCTCTAAGATCTAAGTTCTTTTTCTATCTTTGGCGCCGAAATGTCTAAACTGAATTCCGAGCGCCTCAATTCCTTTGGTTCTGCAAGTATCCCGAAACTGGTCTTGCAGTTCTCGGTTCCCGCTATCATCAGCATGCTGGTGAACGCCCTCTACAACGTAGTGGACCGTTTCTTTGTGGGCCAAGGCGTCGGCAGTCTCGGCATCGCAGGCATCACACTATGCTTTCCGATTTGCCTATTTATAATGGCAATGTCGATGATGGTAGGCGTGGGCGGCAACACGCTCTTTGCCATCCGCCTCGGTCAGAAGAAGTATATCCAGGCAAGCATCATTCTGAACAATTCCTTCTCGCTCCTGATTTTGATGGCGCTTGGAGCATTCACGCTGGGCGAAATCTTTATGGAGCCGCTCTTAAAGTTGTTCGGAGCAAGCGAGCAGACCCTGCCTGTCGCCAGCAGCTACATGCGCATCATTTTGTGTGGAGCCGCCTTCCAGACAATCGCCCCGGGCATGAACCATTTTATCCGTTCGATGGGTCACCCCAAAACGGCCATGTTCCGCGAAATCGCGGGTGCTGTCACGAACATCATTCTCGACTACCTCTTCATCATGAAATTCCACTGGGGTATCGAAGGTGCCGCCTGGGCGACCATCGCATCGCAGCTGGTTGCTTCGGCGCTCATCACCCAGTTCTTTGTCAAGAAGTCTTCGCCTATCAAGATTCGCTGGCGCCACATGAAGCTGCGCGCCGCCTACGTGCGTAAGATTTACATTTTAGGTTTGCCGCCTTCTGTAATGCAGATTTGCAACAGCCTGATGAACGCAATACTCGCCTGGAGCCTGACCACCTACGGAAACATGAGCGTGCAGGCGGTAGGCGCACTTTCGGGTGGCGACATGGCCATTTCTGCTTTCGGCATTACCAATAGCATCGTTTCGATTATCATCCTGCCGCTTCTCGGATTCGTTCACGGCACGCAACCGATTATCGGCTATAATTACGGTGCGCGCCTCAACGCCCGCGTCAAGGAAACGCTCAAGTTCGCCTTTATTTATGCCGGCGGTTTCATGTTCGTGACCTGGGGCATTCTCATGTGGAAGGCCGAAACATTCGTGGCTCCGTTTGCACCGAACGACCCCGAGCTCATCAAGCTTTCGGCCTGGGCCATGCGCATTTTTGCAGCCGCCTTCTTTATGATTCCCTTCGGCATGGTATCGGGGAACTTTTTCCAGGGTACAGGAAAGGCATTCAGGGCCATGTTCCTGAATGCCTGCCGTCAAGTGATTTTACTGATTCCGTTCTTGCTGATTCTACCCCACTTCTTTGAACTCAAGGGAGTGTTCATGGCGCAGCCCATTGCCGACACGGGAGCCGCCATTATTGGGCTCGCCATGCTTTGGCATGAACTGAAAAAGTTAAAATAGTTCTGACATAAAAAGGAGATCCCGGCTTCCCCGTTCCGAGGACCATATCCACTAAGCAGCAAAGCTGCAAGTGGATATTGGCAAGCCCGGGATGACATTTAGCGCACGTTTACGCGGCGGGTTTCGCGGGCAACCTTCACGATGTACGAACCCGGATTGAGGTTCGGCACCACCGTTTCAGCACCAGCGATTGCACCCTGGCGCACCACACGTCCCTGCAAATCCATCACAGCATACTTAGCAGCAGAATTCGTTACAGTAATCGTAAGGGCCTGCGGCAGACTGTTCTTCACGATAAAGCTTGCGCCAGCAATACGGGCAACAGGCTTGATGGCGCTGTCATCTTCGGTTCCCACACGGAAAGTCATAATCTTTGCCGATTTGCCTTCAATATTGACAAACAAGGTGTAACGGCCATCCGGCAGTTCAATCTTGGATTTATCTATCGTGGGCATGGAAAGATTCGTGAGGTCAAAGCCTCCTTTGTACACGCCCGGAGTAGAAATCTTTTCAAAGCCTTCTACAACAGAATCCGTTACAGAATGTCCCTTGACCAGCGTATAAGATATAATCGACGGAGCAATCGAATCGCAAATAGTTACAGGTTCAGCACCAATTCCACAAGTACCAGCAGACATTGTTGTATAGCAAATGCCATACAACGTTGCAGACGGCTGTTCCGACATTTTTGCACCCTTTACGGTAATAGCAGACTGAGGCAGTTGTGCCAAGAACATATTCGTACTGATTTCGAAATTGCTCATAGTCGTGCGGCGGTCGCAAGCAAAGATATCTACATCGTACTGCTGGCCGACTTCAAGTTTGCCGCTAGCGCCTTCAAAGGCATCGAGATCTACATAGCCCGGAGCATCCAGGTGGACACCGCCCAAGTCAATGGCGAGTTTGTTGTCGATGAACGCCCAAATGTCATCGCCACCGCGAAGAGCTAAGCGAAGCCCCGGCTTGTAAGTAAACTTGGCATGTGTTTCATAACAGAAGTGATGGTTGCGTCCACCAGTTCCATCTTCTTTGACCAGGGATGTCCAACGGTATTCTGAGCCATTCGTCCCTTTCCTCACAAGGGAGTCGGTTCCATATTTAAAGAACGGCCAACCTTCAGGAGCAGCGTCGGGGCAAGACCAGCCTAACACACAATTATCAGGATATGTGCTCGGCATATTAAGAGCAGTCTGAATAAACTCTTCAGCAGTTGAACCATCAGCAAAAATGCCCTCACAATTATGTCCCTTGCTCCAACCCGGGCCATTGCACACCAAATCAAATACAGGAACACCTTCCAAAGAATCGAGCTTTCTAAGAGACGGACCGTAGAACACCGGGCCCTCGGCATCACGCTTGGTGCGAGCCGCCGCAAGCGGAGTCTGATCCGGGTTTGCAAGTTTCACAGAAGCATCATCCGTTTGTTCTACCGGGAAGAATCCTCCAACAGCAGAGGTTCCTAACGGCATATAGTAATCGGAGCTGAATTCCCACCAACCGCCACGTTCCATGTGCGGAACCGGCATGTCATAGCAGCTCATTTCGTTTACGCCTTCAGTGTAATTGAACAGTTGGTTAAAGTACTTTTCATCAATAAAGCACTTCTTTCCGGCAGTAGTCAGCCTGGGCTTTTTCGTTGTAGGATCAAGAGTCGTTTCTACAAGTCCCGAAGTCACACCGATACAATCATTCACCGCTTTGAGAGCCGTTTCAAGGTCAACTCCTTGAGCACCGGCCTGGCAACCTTCGCCCCCCTGAGCGTAGCAAGAGAACGCTGGGTGCAACTTGGCATCGGAATCGTAGACAATCCACGGAATGTTTATCGTACAATTACCCTGGGGCACATCCGCTTCGGCATAGCTAAAAAGCCAGCCGTCTTCATTGAGCTTTTGACTCTCGTCCGCGACAAAGAACAAACTGTCGTGCCCCATGTCAAAAATCATTTTCAAGGGAATCGGAACCGCCGAGTCTCCCGTTTCCCAGTTGCCGTTCATGCCGAGCATATCTTCGCGGGCTGCGTCGTCGTCACGGTAGATTAACACGTTATCGGTAATTTCATCTTCGGCAAAGGCGTACTTATACCAGCCGCACATGAAACCATCCATTACCATCGGCTTGCCAGTTTTGCCACCATCAGTACTGATCATCGGCGCAGATGATACCCAATCTGCACTCCCAGGCAACAGTACAAGGAATTGTTTTGTAGAACCCGCCCAAGCCGCAGAACAAGCAAGGGCTGCACCAGCCATAACACATAAACATCTTTTCATTCGGACCTCCTAATTATTCCATAATGAACAAGCAAAATATATAAGAAAAACTTACTTTGTGCAAGCGATTTTTTACAAACGATTTTGAAAAAGCAAAAAGATGTAACGTGTGTTACACCTTTTACTGCACAAAGAATATCAGGATTCAGCTAGTAAAGCTTCTTCATGTCGGTCAGTTCGCCGCCCTTTTCATGGAAGAGCACCAGCGAGCCACCATCCATCTTCTTGAATATGGCCGAAAGTTTTGCAACGGCATCGGCTTCTTCGAAACCGATTTCGTTGTAGGCGGTTTCGCCAATGACAAGTCCGATGTTCATCATGTCGGGAGCCTTGCGGCGCAAGTAGTTCAACAGGTCTTCGTCGCTATTGATGATGTCGGTCGCGGTCGGTTTTTCGAGTTCCGACGGGTCGCGCGTGCTTACCAGCAGCGGGTACATGTTGTCGGCAACAGCCTGCTTGGAGTTCAAGTAGAAGACATTGCCCACGAACAAGCTAATGGAGTCGTTCAGCACCTGGCGCACTTCGAACATAATGTCGCTCTGAGACGAAGCTTCCTGGATTTCGAGCTTGGAAGGTCCGCAGGCCATAAAGGCAAGCGAAAACGAGACAAGGGCCATAAGGGCAAGTTTCTTCATGTTTCTCCTTTCGGCATTGCAAGGGGCAACGCCAGTATTCCGCCCTTTAATATATAATTTATTTCTGTAAAATACTTATTGCACGCTCTATAAGCTCGGGTTTTAGATCAAAAACGCGGCTCAAGGTTTCGACACGTGCCGATTCCTCGATTTTTTCGATACGGGAACCATTCGCATCGCGGGTCACGAGATTACCCTTCTGGTAATAGTACTGCACGCCACGCTCGCGGTCCAGGCGGTTGAGCACCGGGTAAGTCATCATTTCGCGGTAAAAACTTTCGTTCCAGTGCTGCTTGAATTCTTCGACGGAGACTCCCTCGACAGGGTATTCGAAGCGGAGTTTCATCGGGGCTCCCGCACCGCCCGTCCACAAGGCCATGCTGTCCATTGTCGGGCGGTTCAGCCTTACCGTATTCGGCACAAGCGGGAAAAAGGCTGAGCCCGTTCCTGACGGGGGCGGGAGCGGAATCGGGAGCGGATCGAAAATCAAATAGCCCGGATCGAAGAGGTATTCAGTAGGATGTAGGAAGTTAGAAGTAGGAAGAATGTTTGAAGTAGAAAAGGTGTTGCTGGATTCAGAATCGGGAAGGATTAAGGCGCAGTGGATATTCTTTTCCTTGCGCTTGTGGCCCATGACAAGGCGCGGGTTTAGCCCCATGTCCCTGAACACCTGGTACAGGTGCCAAGTCATGCTAAAGCAGGTTCCGCCGCCCATCCAGGCGTCTACATCGTTCTGAAAACTGTCGTCCAATTTTTGCGCGGCAGTAGAACTCCCCGTGGATTCCAGACGAATAATTTTCGTCAGGTTCTCGTAGGTAACTTTGGACAACTTATCGCAGACGTCCTGAATCTTTTTCCATTGTTCGGGGAGCATGCGGCAAAGATAGAAAATGATGCTGACTAGAGCAGCATCGAGATGCCGTCGACACCGAGGACAGTCACGCAAGCGACCACGGCAACGCCCACCAGGCCAAGACCAAAAAGCGAGGCGACAACGGCCGCCACCAGGGCACACGCGCCCGAAAGCTTGCTGTCGGTCGAATAGAGAATCGCAGGCACGGTCATGGCGGCAAGCACCGTGTACGGCACATACGAAAGGAACGAACGCCAAAAACGGCTCTTGATTTTACCCTTCAAGAGCACGAACGGTACCGCACGCAGCAAGTAGGTAACGCCCGCCATTACAAGCAGGAACAAGAAGTAATCTCTTAAGTGCATGATTCCTCCTCGTCTTTAACCGGGAAGAACGCCGCACCCAAGAGCGAAGCTACGAGCGCACAAATAATAATCGCAAAGCCGACCGTCACGCCGCTCAGCGCAGGAACATACTTGAACGCAAGGCTGCAGGCTATCGCAATCAGCACGGCAACTAAAGTCGGGCGGTGCGCCTTCATTTGCGGCACCACGATGGCAATAAACATTCCGTACAAAGCAACGCCCAAGGCATTCGTCACGACCGCAGGCAAGATTTCGCCACAAACGGCACCGCACAATGTACCCGAAGACCAACCGATATACGGGAGCACCATGAGGCCTGCAAAGTAACGCGCCGTCACAGGCTCGCTCTGGCTTACGGCCAAGGCGTAAATTTCATCGGTGATTCCCGTAGCAAGCATCAGGCGCTTGAAAGTGCCAAACGAGGGTGCCACCTTTTGCGACAAGGAAATCGCCATCAGGCTATAACGCAAATTGATAAAGAACGTGGCAATTGCCATCTCGATAAATGTACCGGCAGCATCGGACATAATCTGAAGCCCCGCAAACTGCCCCGCCGAGGTAAGATTCGTCATCGAAATAAAGGTGACCAGCGGCCAAGAAATCAACTTGGAGCCGGCAATTCCGAACGAGAAAGACACGGCAAAGTAGCCGAGCCCGATCGGAAGTCCGTCTTTTACACCATTTGAAAATTTCATGGGCACAAATATAGAAAAACTTTATAGCAAAACTATGCAGATATATAAATTTATGCATAAAAATCCCGTCTCGAATTATCCTTCGAGGCGGGACTCATTACACGCTGTCAGACAGACGACTACTTGATCGAAATTTGGCGAGTCAGGCTATTGGAGCCCGAACGCACGCGCACAACGTAATTGCCCTGGCGGAGCATGTCGAGAGCGACAGAACCGCTCACCCGCTTAAAGCCTACAACTGGGCGCCCCTGCATATCGAACACATCGATATTGGCCCAAGCAGCACCTCCCACTTGGAGCATTCGACCTTCGACAGAAAGCAAGATTGAATTCGACACAGGCGCCATCACGACGGTGGTATTTTCAACCGTGAGCTTGATTTCGAACTTTTCACCATTGAGTTCAATGGCTTCGCTGTAGGAACCGGGCTGGATATAGCTCGGAATAGAACCCGTAACCGTCACCTGGTTACCCGACTGTTCCATCTTCAAGAAATGGAGATTCCAACTTTTGCGGACATAGGAGACTACGTCATTAAACGTAATCGTTTCAAAATCACCGCCCTGCACAATCGTCTGAATCAACTCGCCCACCACAGTGACTGCAGGTGCTGCAGACGAACTGCTCGGTACAAATTCGGAACTGCTGGACAAGGCCTCCGAACTGCTGCTTACGACAGGCGATGCGCTAGAGCTTGAGGACACCGGCGCCACGGAGCTGGAGGATTCGACGCTGGAGCTGGATTCCTCGACACTGCTACTGGACGATTCTTCGGAGTTTGAAGAGATTTGCAAGCTGCTCGAAGACGAGACAACAGAACTGGAAGATTCTTCAGAGCTAGAAGAGACTATTTCGGAACTTGAAGAAGCGAGCACCTCGGAGCTGGAAGATTCGACACTGGAAGAACTTTCCACAACTACTTCGCTGCTGCTAAATTCCACGGAGCTGGAAGACTGAGCAGAACTGCTAGAAGTTTCGCTCGAAGACGAGATTGAGCTAGAGGAAAAATGCGAGCTGCTCGAAGACGAGATTGAGCTAGAAGAAATATGCGAGCTGCTCGAAGACGAGATTGAGCTTGAGGAACGAGCCCAGGAACTGGAGGATCGCACAACCGAGCAACTAGACGCCACCGAGCTAGAGGACTTTGCAGAACTGGACGAAGCGATAGAGCTGGAAGACTGAACAGAGCTGGAAGACACAACGCTAGAAGAAGAAACTACGTTGGAGCTCGATGACGCAGGCGTTGCCGCGCAGGCGGTGTATACCTTATTACGAATCGGAGCAAATACATTCTCGTTTACCCATTTACCGCTTTCCGAATAATTCCAGGCGCCACCACTAAAATAAGACGCCGTTTCATTCTTATTCGACACGGACCAGTTTGCGCCCGACAACTGATTCCTGGTCATCCACTGATACCAAACACTGCTATAATCTTTGTTAAAGCCACCATTTCCGCTCGGCGCAGAATTGCCCCATTCAGTCACGAAGACAGAAAGTCCGCCTTGCATCGCCTTTTCGGCTCTATCACCCTGGTCATCCGTCTTGTGACGATACGGGTCCTCGCCCGCATAGTAGTGGAACGAATACGCCACGTTAGCATCATTGAGCGGTTCAGCAAGAGCCGCATTGGTATACTGGTCAAAATATGGAGTTCCTACCACGATCAGGTTGTCGGAATAGGTACGAATTGTCTTGATAATCGTTCTTGCG
The DNA here is from genome assembly GCF_002210325.1 of Fibrobacter sp. UWB1. Lineage (NCBI taxonomy): Bacteria > Pseudomonadati > Fibrobacterota > Fibrobacteria > Fibrobacterales > Fibrobacteraceae > Fibrobacter > Fibrobacter sp. UWB1. Next base: position 63,181 of record NZ_MWQL01000010.1, on the reverse strand, counting down.
TAAGGGGCAATTTTTTCTTTCCAGTAGTTTTGCGCTCCGCTCAAGTCAAACCAGCCGTCAGAACAATTGTTCTTGGGCTCATTGTAGATTTCAAAAATCACATTGTCATAGCCGCCCCATTTTTGAGCCATATAGCTAAAGAACGACTGTGCATCACTCGTAATCTGTTCTGCGCAATGACTATGGAAATCGATAATCACATAGATGTCGTTTTTAATGGCAGCCGTTACCACCGAATCCATCAAGTTCCTATGGAAATCCGTATTCGTAAAATAGTTCCCGTTCCCATTTTTCCAGTCGCCATCAACTCCGACAGGACCACGAATCAATTGGATGTTTTGTTTTTCTACAAGTCCTGAGATCGTTTTTCCGTTCCAATAATCCGGTCCTTCGTCACCTTTAGCCATACTCCAGAAAAGGCTCATGCCCTGCACGGCAACCTCGTTTCCGGCGGTCACCCCCTTGCAGCTGCCATAAATGCGGCCATAGTTTTGAGAGTTTTTGCCGGCCTGTAACTGGCCGTACTGACTCACCGGTCCCACGCGGGTGGGAGTGATATCCGTAGCGCCAAACGCCGTAGAAACTAAACCGAAAGCGAGAACGCCCAAGCCAAACATCTTTGCACTAAATCTGAATGCCATAGATCCTCTGATACACCAATTTTCGCAACCAAATTTAGAATATAAGGCCCATTTTTCCACGTGATTTCAAACACATAAGTTATTGATAATGTTTACACGAGTAGACGAATTTTTGGCCGGGGATGACAAAAAAAGAAGCCCGGCTTTTAGGCCAGGCAACTAAACTGCGAGATGTCGCGAAACGAATTAGTTTTCGTTATTGTGCATTTCCATCTGTTCGCGGTCCATCGTGTGCTGCAAGTATTCCTTGAAGTCACGGTCGATGTTCACACCGTCGAGGTCGAGGTCATCGTTTTCCAACACGAACACGGCGCTCGGGTTATCGAGCCAGCCGACCACGTCCACCTGATCGAGTTTCATGGACTTGTCGCCTGCAGCCTGAGCAACGTATTCAATCTTGGACTTCTGAACCCAACCCTGTCCGCAAGGACCCTTCACGAGCACTTCCGTTTCGCCGTCCTTAAGGATCGTCAGTTCGTCATTGAAGCCTGCGGTACAAACGACAGAACCGCCATCTTTCTCCTTGGTCAGGTCCACGTCACCCAGCTTAGATTTAACCTTCTTGCCCGCAGCGAAAGAAACGCTAACCATGAGAGCAAGAGCAATTAAGAGCACCTTTTTCATATCTTTCCTCAGAAACAGGTTAAAAACTTGACAATGCAAGTACGAATATACCTTTTATTTTTGACTTTCGTCAGATTTTCTTTTAAATTTTTGCGATATGAAGAAGATTTTACTTATTTTGGCCATCATTTTGGCACTTTTGGGCACTTTTTTGACCCTAAACCTCAAGTCCAGGATGGGAGCACAGGCCCAAAACGGCCAAACCGTGCTCATCGAGGTCCCCAAAGGGAGCTCTCCCTCCAAAGTTTTCCAGATCCTAAAACAGAATGGAATTTGGAGCGACGACCTCGCCTTCCGGTTGACCATGAAAAGATTAAACCCGAGTCTCAAGGCCGGCTGGTTTGAAATTCCCGGCGGGCTCACATTGCCGCAGGTACTCGACATTATCGCAAGTGGAAAAGTCGCCGTACGCCGTGTAACCATTCCTGAAGGCCGCGCCTCTTGGGAAATCCCGGCCTACCTGCAAAAGGCGTTCCCGGACCTGAGCGAGGCTCGCTGGAACAAGCTCGTCCAAGACCCGAAGTTCGCCCGCAGTCTCGGAGTCGAGGCCAACTCCCTGGAAGGCTACCTGCTCCCCGACACCTACCCCTTCCCGATTGACGCCGACGAAGAGACAATCCTCAAGCACATGGTAGCAGCAAACCTCAAGGTCCGCGACGAAATGGAAAAGCGCCCGGGCTCCATGTGGAAGACTCTCGGCAACTGGCACAAGGTGCTCACGCTTGCAAGCGTGGTCGAAGAAGAAACCGGCATTCCCGAAGAACGCCCGCTGATTGCAGGCGTATTCCATAACAGGCTCCGCATAGGCATGCCGCTCGGGGCAGACCCCACGGTGCGGTTCATTTTCAAGAACTTGACCGGCCCTATTTACAAGAGCCAGTTGAACAGCAACAGCCCCTACAACACCCGCAAATTCAAGGGACTCATGCCGGGCCCGATTTCGAACCCGGGCCGCAAGGCTATTGAGGCGGCCCTGTTCCCGGCGAAGACCGATGCCCTTTACTTTGTTGCAAAAGACGACGGTTCCATGACGCATTTTTTCAGCTCGAACCTGGCCGACCACAACAAGTACAAAGACGTTGCCGCCAAGAACCGCGGGGAGTGACAACTCGGACTTCGGAGTTCAGAATTAATAAAGAAAAACGTCATTGCGAGGAGCGTACGCGACAAAGCAATCCATCACATTTTTCTTGGATTGCTTCGCCTTCGGCTCGCAATGACGAGTTTTAAGCGAATACTTCTGTATACAGATAATTTTTAAATAACCTAGCCTTACAGCCGGGGCATTTCTAAAATTGGCTCCGTATGCAAGTGCAAGTGAAGGATCGTTCCCTTTTAAGCCTTTCGTGGCCGTTGTTCATTACCTTCGGCATCGCCACGTGCCAGCCCATGATGGACAGCTGGTTCCTGTCGCGTACGTCGGAATCGGCGGCGGCGGGCGTGGGGGCATTAATGCCCGTGCTGGGCGCGCTCTTTATGGCCATCAACGCATTCGCCCAGGCAGGGGCGAGCATCGCCTCGCAGTTTATTGGGGCAGAACGCCCCAAGCAAGCAGGCACCACCCAGACTATGGTGTTGTTGGGCAGCCTCTTGTTAGGTATTGCAATCACGCTGGTTATTATCCCCCTAAACAACCAGATTGTAAGTTGGATGGGGCTTACCGGCGATGCCGCCCACCACGCCCGCGAATTCTTGCATATCGTCTCTATCGGCTTTGCGTTCCGCGCCCTGCAATCTTCCCTCACGTCTTTGATCGCGACCCACGGTCTTACCGTCTGGAACCTGCTCGGGAACTTCATTACGATTGTTTCGAACGCCATCATGAACGTGATCTTTTTGAACGGATACCTCGGGTTCCCGCAGATGGGCGTGAAGGGCGTGGCTCTTGCCACCATGCTTTCGTGGCTGATTGCCGCGAGCATCCTGTTTGTCATCTTGCACGTCAAGGTCCACCACAAGATCCGCCGTACCGACTTCAAGCGTTCCCGCGTGATTCTGCCGGACTGGATCCGCATCGGATTTCCCGCTGCCGTAGAGCCCGTAAGTTTCCAGATTTTCCAGGTGGTGCTGACCGCCATCGTGGTGCACTTGGGCATTATCGCCATGACCGCCCGAATCTTTAGCGCGAACTTCGCCATGCTCGCCGTCATTTTGAGCGTGGGCCTGAGCAGCGGGAACCAGATTCTCGTCGCCCACCTTGTAGGCGCCCACGACTTTGACAAGGCGAACCGCCGACTGCACCAGAGCTTGATTGCCGGAAGCGCTAGCGGACTCATTGTGGCAGTTATCGTTGCACTTTTTGGCACCCAGCTGCTTTCGTTCTACACCAGCGACCCCGAAGTCATCCGCCTCGGCAAGCTCTGCCTTTGGTGCGACGTGATTCTGCAGCCCTTCAAGGCCGCGAACATGGTCATCACTTCGGCGCTCCGTGCTTCGGGCGATTCCAAGTTCCCCGCCATCGTAGGGTCTACCATGATGTGGACCTGCGGGCTCGGCACCGCCCTCCTGCTCGCCTTCGGCCTCGATATGGGCCTCGTGGGAATCTGGCTCGGCATGGCCGCCGACGAATTCTACCGTTCTATTGTGAATTATATCCGCTGGCGCGGCGGCAAATGGAAACAATACGGCGTGGTTTGAGTCCTGGCGCCACAAATTCAGGTTTTAAGCCCCTTTTTATCACGCTTTTTTGCCCGCCCCTTTTATTTGGGGCGTTTTCATTGTATATTGTAGCTATGATTTTGTCGTTCAAGCATAAGGTTATGTTCTTGCTGTGCGCAGCTGCTTTCAGCTGGTCGCAGGATTTGGACAAACCCGTGAACGACGTAGAAGTGTTCCGCCCCGAAAAGCGCGACACCAAGGTGCAGCTAGTTGACTCGACCAAGAGCAACTCCGTCACCTTGAACGTGGACATCTTTGCCGACGGCATCGTCGGGTCGTACTACATCCTGTGGGACGACATAGACCTCTCCGAAGACATCAAGAAGCAGATGACCACCCGCGACTTCGCCCGCGACGAATTCTTTATGCAGAACATCGACCGCGAACAGTTCGAACAGGAACGTTTGCTGCAACTCTTCGAAGACAAGAAGAAGCAATACTTCGCCATCTTCCCCGAAGAAGCCTTGAAGATGATCGAAGACCAGGCGAAAGACCAGTAAAACCAGTCGGCTGAACTTAGAGCTTAGAAATAGCAAGAATGTTTTCAAGCGAACGAAATTTTGCCGATTGGCAACTTTGCGGATTAAGCGGAGCTCCTGCGCAACTTTTCCAGGAAATCGAAAGTACTCACAGCCTAATGAAGGCCCGCGCTGCTGCAGGCGAAATTCAACCGGGCACCTTGTACGTGGCAGACACGCAAACAGCCGGGCGTGGCCGTCATGAACGCACCTGGGCCTCCCCCGCCGGGCAAAACCTTTACTTTAACATTCTGATTCCGCTTGAAGGAATCCCGCTCGCATCGGCTCCGCAAGTCACGCAAGTCGCAGCCCTCACCTTCGCCGAAGTGTTCAAGAGTCTGCAAGACGAATCCAACGCGCATGGACTCGGAAACCAAAGCGTCGGAAAAGTCACCGTCAAGTGGCCAAACGACATTCTTTGCGGCAAAAGCAAGTTCTGCGGGATTTTGGCCGAGGTTGTGTACGTCAACCAAGTTCAGCATGACTCAAGCGGCCAAGTTCATCCTGCAATCAGCATCAGCATGGGCGTGGGCATCAACGTGAACAGCAGCCCGCTCGATTACGCCCACTTGGGCCGCGCCGTCACCACGCTCAAGGACATTTGCGGTCAAAAGATCAACCGCGAAAAACTATTGCAAATGCTTATAGCGAATTTGGAACGTGCCATCGGGCAGTTCCGCGCCTTCGGGATTCGTCCGTGGGTTGCAGCCTGGAAACGCATGGACCAGTTCATTGGCGCACGCGGTACTATCGTAGTCAACAACCGCTGCACCGACCAGAACCGCGAAAGCGGCGACGGTGCCATCAAAAAAAATGGCACCATCCTCGACATGCAAGAAGACGGAAGCCTACTCTTCAAATGCGACGACGGAACGGTCGAAACCGTGTATTCCGCCGACTTGGAAATTTAAGTTACTTTCTTTTGGTCTTATAGAAAAGACTGCCGGCGAGCGAAACGGCAAGTACCACGATCATCGCGGTAAGCCCCATATCGGCGAGGTTCTTGTACTCCCCCACATGTCCCGATTCAATCAGCATAATAATGACCAGCGCAATCACGGCTGCGGTAGCGCCCATGCGGTCGAACATCTTGATTTTGTCTTCGATAGAGAATGGTTTCTTGAAGGGGCCGTTAGTAAAGGGCATCGACATCGCCTCCCATGCAAATCCATACGATAAGCCCCGCCATCACGAGTACGCTGATGGCGACATTCGCCAAGAAAAAGTCACGGTTCATGGTGTCCAGGTCATCGGATTTGCGGAATAAATGGATGTAGAGGATTGCAGCAGTCATGAGTCCAGTCACCACCCACCAAGGGATTCCCATGTCCCAAAACACGCCGAAGACCACACACAAGGCAAGCATGGCCACATGGCTCCAGAAAGCGATTTGCAAGGCGCGCTTGCGGCCAAAACGGGCAGGCACCGAATGCAGTCCCATGGCGCGGTCGATTTCTTCGTCCTGTGTCGCGTAGATGATATCAAAGCCGCCCATCCAGAGCATCAGAATCACGAGCAAGAATATCGGGAATACAGCGAATTCGCCGCGAATGGCGATCCAGGCGCCAAGCGGGCTCATGCCAATCGCAAAACCCAAGAACCAGTGGCAAAGCCAGCTAAAGCGTTTCCAGTAGGAATAAGAAAGCAACAGGAGCCATACGGGCAATGCAAGCAAGCCGGCGAGCGGTTGTAACAGCGCGGCAAACAGCACGAAAAGCACTCCGTTTATAGCAAGGAAGGCGATTACCGACGCCTTGCTCAGGCGCCCCGCAGGCAGGTGGCGCTTTGCAGTACGCGGGTTTTTGGCATCGATATCGGCGTCGGCAATGCGGTTAAAGCTCATGGCGCTGTTACGGGCGGTCACCATACAGCCCACAATAAGCGCAATCATCTTGACCGCCTCCGCGGCAGCCATGCCGCGGAAACCATCAGCCGCCACCCACATGGAGCCAATCGCAAAAGGCATCGCGAAAAGCGAATGGCTAAAGCGCACCATGTGGCCGAATTCAAGAACCTTTTTAAGCATAGTTATTTCTTTTTCGCTCTCACCTTGGCCAAGTGTTTCACAGAAGGAGTCTTCTGCTTGGCAGCCTTAGGAATCGAAATTCCCTTCCAAGGCTTTACAATATCGGCAGCATCCCTCATCGCGCCCAAGTGCATCAGGATTTTTGCAACTACGGTATCCACCAATTCTTCAATCGTCTTCGGGTGGTCATAAAAATGCGGCGAAGCCGGAATCACAATCCCGCCTTGACGAGTCAAACGGGTCATGTTATCCAAGTGGATCAAGTTGTAAGGAGTCTCGCGCGGCACCACAATCAAGGGGCGGCGTTCCTTGAGGCAGACATCGGCGGCACGGATCAACAAGTTATCCGACGTTCCGCCGGCAATGCGGCCAATCGTACCCATGGAGCAGGGAACCACAACCATGCCGGCATAGTCGGCAGATCCGCTGGCGCATTCGGCAAAGAAGTTTTTCACGTCGGGAGCTTCGTCCACGTAATCGAACAATTCGTCCTGGCCCTCGTAGGCTACCACGCCTCTGCCCGGCGGCGTCACCAAGGCGGTCACATGGTGCCCCAGGCGTTTTAAATGCATCGCGGTTCTTGTCGCGTAAATGACGCCACTCGCGCCGGTCACCCCCAAAATGAACCTCATGTCCGTCTCCTCAGTAATATGCGATAAGCTACACCGAAAAAGCAAGGTTTCACATGCACCAGTTCAAAGCCGTTCGACTCCGCCAACTTGACAAAGTCTGCAACCGGCAAAAAACGAAGCACCGAATTCACCAAATATTCGTAAGCTTCCCGCTTGCTAAAAAAGGCACCCAGCACCGGAATAAAGAGCGGTGCAAGTCTCTTGTAGAAAAACTTGTTGAACGCGTTCCTCGGCGAAAAGAATTCCAGCACCTGCAAGTACCCCCCATTCGAGAGCACGCGGGCAGATTCCTTCAAGCCGCCTTCGGCATCGGGCAAGTTACGCATTCCAAATCCGTTCAGAATCACATCGAACGAGGCGTCGCCAAAAGGCATTTTCATGGCATCCAGCTGCACAGGGATAGCCGTCATCGTCTTCCCTGCAGCGCCCTTCAGCATTCCATAAGAAAAATCGCCCAAAACGGCGATATCGGGCTTGCCATTGAATTTTTCGTAAGTAGCCGCAAAATCGCCCGTTCCACCGCAAAGGTCCAGCAGACGCTTCCCCGGGCGCATCCGTTTCAGTTCCCGACAACAACTACGACGCCACAAGATATCCTGAAAGCAGCTTAGCGTATGATTCAGAAAATCATAGCGGTTGGCGATTTCGTCGAACATCTTGCGCACGGGACTTTTCATGGCGCCAAATTTAGAAAAAAGGAGTGGGGCGCAATGCCACACACTCCTTTTTTAAATGCTTGCAAAGTGCAACTACTTGAAATTAGCCTGAATCGACAAACCGTCAGCAATCGTTACGGTACGGGTCAAATCCGCAACACCATCGGACCAGCCCGCAAATACGGCGCCGGCAGCAGGCATAGCCGTCAGTTCCATCGTGTTCCCGGCAAAGAACCTGCCCTTGTAACTCGTGCTCGGAAGTTTCATGCCGTCCATCAGGATTGAGCCATTGCCATTAGCGGAAATCGTCACGTTCACCATTTCACCCAGCTTGAATTCGCTCTTGTATTCAGAGATTACCTTGGCGTCGCGTTCAGAAGCCCAGGATTTCAAATGAGAGCCCTTCCAGTCAAATCCGTCCGGGTAATACATTTCATCCTGCTTGAACTTTTCAACATCTCTATTCTTTTCAGACTCAGGAATCGTCGCCACCATCTGGTCTACAATTGTAGACACATTCTTGGAATTCAAATAACTGGTCCACATTGCGCAGCTACGATTGATAAACATGCGCTTGAAATCGGCGTTTTCCATCAACTTGATATAAAGATTGGCAAAGCAACCAACTTCATTACACGGCTTGTTGCCACCACCCTGCTTGATCCAGGTGAACATATTAGTACCTTCGCCAAACTTGCCTCCATTAACGGGATCTTTTACGCCCCAATCCGAAGCCCAACCGAAACCATGGTCCAAGTCATAAACCATGAACTTCCAGGGTTGCTGTCCCGGAACAGACCAGGCACGCACATTGTTGTTCGGCCAGTCGCCATTGTGGTAGTAAATTTCTGCAGCCATGTAATCGGCGAAATTACCGACATCCAACAAAGTCTTCGCCATTTCGTAATTTTCTGCCGAGGACATATCGTTGCTACCGACAAACGTAAGCATCGATTTGTAATTCGCAACGGCAGAAGCATCATCGCCACTGGCCGTAATTTTATCTATAGCTCCCAAATGCTTAACCATCTGAACAGAGTTGCTGTTGATACCGTAGTTGGTTTCTACATAGGCGCGGTTGTAACGTTCGCGCATGTCGTGAATGCCATAATACTTGCCGTTATAGAACACCACCACCTGGCGGCTACGCTGGTAATCCACACCCGAGCCTTCCAGAAGGGCACCACCCATAGCATCTTCGACATAGTCACTTACAAAGCGGTTGCCGTTGTTACGCAGGTTAAAAGCCTTGTACTTGTCATTAACACCCTTACGCGTTTCAAACAACGGATACTCAATCTTGCCGGCCTGGTACTCTTCATGCATGGCAATCGCAACGGACTTTTTATCGTTGACGCGGCTCCAGCCACCCATCAAAGAAATACCGGCATCGACTTCAAAAGCCTTTTCTTTAGAACTACTGCCCTCGGCAAAATATTCCACATGCACCGGGTATTCAATATCTTCCATCAATCCCGGCGGACAGCTATTAGGATCAGAACTGCCACAGGAACTCTTTTTAACGTAATGCTTCTCAAAGAAAATCGGATCCACGCTCAAAGCCACCACCGGCATATTCACCGTCTCGCCGATAAAGTACGTATTCGTCACCACATCCTTGGTCAAGAGGCCCTGCTTGAACGCGGCACAACGCAAAACCATCGTATGGTCAATGACCAGCTCGCTATTGAACTCGGGAGAGCTTTCGGTCGGAGCGGATCCATCCTGGGTGCAGCGCACCTTCATTCCTTCCGGAAGGCCAGTCGGGGCATTCAAGACAACCTTGTCATTGTAGAAACCGCCCTGGTTTCCGCTAAAGTTGAACTTGGGGGCAACGCCTTCGTATGCCGTACTTGCCGTATTCGGCTGCTCCGGAGTCGGCTTTTCAAAGTACTTCCACGCACCGCCGTCCACAATGCCCCAGCTCATCCCCGAGGAAAGTTCAGGATAGTTCACCGAGTCACGGATTGCGTAATACGGGTCAATCAGGTAGACAGAGCCGCCCTTCTTTTCCAGTTTCCAGTTAGTATGGGTACGTGATTTATATTTGGACGTATCTGCAGAGGGTGCCACGGCGTTCACATCATTCTTGTCGCAGAACACGGTGCGGAACGATTTTGGAGCAAGCAGTTCATCGCCAAAAATCCACTTGCGCGGCTTTTCCAAATTTTCAACAAGCGAATAACCCTTGAGGTTAGCAGCGACATCACCGGCATTGTAGATTTCAATCCAACCCGGATCGTCTCCGTTTTCATCGAGCCAGTCCAAGTTTACGGGGCTAATTTCGGTAATCACCAAAGAAGAATTACCCACCCAGTGAACGGTCGTGTCGGCCGGGACATAAATGATTCTATCTACATACTGCGTATCGCCCGTAACCGGGTCAATCGTACGGACAGTATCCCTCGTCGCAGGAGTTTCCTTAATTTCCGTAACAGTATCACCGGTAACCGGATCAACCTTTTTCACCGTATCAATCTTTACAGGAGGATCGTCATTTGCACGGTTATGCGATGCAGAGTCATCGTTACAGGCAACCAGACCCGAGAAAACCAAACTCAGTCCGCCCATCAAAGCCAGACTATTTACTTTGTTGAATATGTACACACTGCTATCCTATTAAAAACGTTTCCCGGGAAATCCCACTTTCCAAGGCCATATTCTTTAGCACCCAGATACTAAATTTAGAAGATTATTCAAAAAAAAGGGAAAATTATCAGTAATATTCTATTTACCCTTGACAAGTATCACAGAGTGTTCTATATTTGGCCTACCAAGTCGGCGCTGTAGCTCAGTTGGTAGAGCAGCGGACTGAAAATCCGCGTGTCGTCAGTTCAATTCTGACCGGTGCCACGAAAAAGAGACCTCGAATTCGAGGTCTTTTTTAATTTTTTGTTTTCAAAAATTCTAAAAAGCGCTAAGTGTTTAGAAAATTTTAATCGAAATTGTGTCGGTAGAGGCAGTAAATTTCGTCCCAGTGTTCCATCAACACGTCCACAAGCTCCGGCTGGAACTGTGCGCCACGCTGTTTCAGGAATTCTTCCTTGACCTTTTCTTCGGGCCAGGGCTGCTTGTAGCAACGCGGGCTAGAAAGTGCATCCAGGACGTCGGCAACAGAGCAAATGCGGCCAGCCAAGGGGATTTCTTCGCCGGAAATTCCCTTCGGGTAGCCTCGGCCATCCCAGCGTTCATGGTGAGAACGGGCAATTTCAGCTGCAAAGCGAAGCAACTGGCGCTTGGAATTGTGGAGCATGTTGTAGCCGATTTCGGAATGCGTCTTCATGATGGTGTATTCGTCGTCCGTAAAGCGGCCCGGCTTGTTCAAAATGGCGTCGGGGATGCCGACCTTGCCCAAATCGTGCATCGGGGCGGCCAAGCGAATACGTTCCACCTCGTTTTCCGGGAGCCCCAGGAACTTCGCCAGCATGCTAGAAATCTCGGCGACACGTTGAATATGGTCGCCAGTTTCCTCGCTACGGTATTCCGAAACCTCACCCAGAATATGGATGATTTCACGCTGGGTCGCTTCCAGTTCCATATTCAACATGGCAGATTCGACAGTCTTTGCAGAATAGACAGCCGTAAGGCTCAGGCGTTCCAAGTCCTGTATCGAGAATACGGCAGCTTCACCCTGTTCGTTAGTTCCCCGCTTGTTGATCGCCTGGAACACACCCATCACGTTGCCAGCCGAATTCATGAGCGGAACGGTCATTACAGACGTTGTTCGATAATGCGTCTTTTCGTCTGATCGACGATCGAACCTCGGGTCTTGGTAGGCATCCTTGATCAAGAGTGGTTCACCCGTCCTGACGGAATAGCCCACGAAGCCCGCGTCATGCGGAATGCGAAGTTCGCTTACGCCGTGCGCAACCTTGGTCCATAATTCGCCACGATCGTTATCGACAAGCCACAGGGAGCAGCGGTCCGCCACCACAATGGAGCGTCCCAAATCAGCCATCAGAATCAGCAAGCCATCCATCTTTCGCTCTGCCGCAATTTTCGGCATGTAAGCGAACAACAGCTCCAGTATCCTTTGGGATTCTACAACCTGCTTGTCGTCCAAATCCGTCATACTATGTAAAATTTAGATAAACTTTGCATTATTCTCAACTACGCTTGACAGAATTAGGCGAAATTTTCTATCCTTGGGAAACCTTGGAGGAATAGGCTAATTGGTAAGTCAGCGGTCTTGAAAACCGCCGCCGTAAGGCTTGGGGGTTCGAGTCCCTCTTCCTCCGCGAACAAGCTCCCGTCCGGGAGCTTTTTTGCATTCCCCATTCCCCCATCTCACATCTAATTGATTTCCCATTCCATCTGGTTGTCGGCGACAAAATCGGCAACAGCCGAGGCCGGCTCGTCATAAAGTAGCGTGCATACCTTGACCGGGAGCGGGAAATCCCGTCCGAAAGCCGCCAGGCATGCCGAAGTGGTCGCCCCCGTCGTAAAGACATCGTCCACGACGACAACCGTCCCCGATAAAGGAGGCTTTTTTAGCACGCAGCCAAATGCAAATGCCACATTGCGCTCCCGTTCTTCCTTGGAAAGCTTCGTCTGCGAAACAACAAAAGTCTTTCGCTTCAGCCAACGGCAGACTTTACCGCCCAAAGCAAGCGAAAGCGCCGCGGCAATCTTTTCGGCCTGATTGTAGCCGCGTTCCCTATACCTGGCCCTATGGAGCGGAACAGGAACAAAGTAAAGCGGTTTCGGGAACATGGACATTTCCTCGCGCAAAAGCCCACACCGAACCGATGCCGAATGTTTGACCAGATACGTCGCCATTCCCGAAATTCCCCTATACTTGAGCGCATGCACCAAGCGCCGTGTCAAGGGCCGCATGGGGTACAAACTATAGGTATCCGGCCCGGGAGCCACATCTATAGTCGATTCGCGTTCCAGTTCCTTGACACACTCCGGGCACAGCCAAGGGTCCAAGGCCCCCGAAGGGCTCCCGCATCCTAGGCATTCGGCTCCAAAAACAAAGCGTTCCACATTTTCTATCCAGCGCATATGAACTCCTCGGAACCCAGGCAACGGGTCCCTCTTTATCTATACGCCAAATTTCTGAAAAGTGGGAAAAATGATCCCCGGCAACTTTTGACTAGCGGCGACGAGCCTGGAAGTGCAAGCAAAGCAAAAAGCCGACCAGCACCATGCACGTCAACGCGAACGAGCCGCCATAAGACAGGAACGGCAAAGGCAAACCCGTTACCGGCATAAGGCCTACCGTCATCGCGATATTCACCATAATATGGAACAAGAAAATCGTCGAAGCCCCCATGACCATGAGCGTCACGAACGGGTCCGAAGACAACCTGCAAATCGATGTAGCACGCCACAGGAACAGGGCATAAAGAACCAGCACAAAGGCGCATCCCAAAAAGCCGAACTGTTCACCGAGCACGCTAAAGATAAAGTCCGTATGTTCTTCGGGCAAAAAGGCAAGGTTTGTCTGCGAACCGTTTCCAAAACCTTTTCCGGTAAGGCCGCCCGAACCGATTGCTGTCAGCGACTGTAACACCTGATAGCCATCACCCAAGGGGTCGCTCATCGGGTCCAAGAAGGTGTTCACGCGTTTTTGCTGGTGCGGTTCGAGCATGTTCCACGCCATGGAACTTGCATAGCCCGCAAAAATATTCGCCATCAGGATCAAAGCCGTCAACACCTTCGGAAGTTTCCTGCGGAACAGGGCAAACACCACCACGCAAATCAAAAGTCCCCAAAGGATTTCAAATAAAAGCGCCTGCGAATGCGAGAAAAGCACCGAAAGCACCGGGCTCACGATCAGGAACATATCGGTCAGGGTAAGGCCCGCAAAAAAGAACCCCACCATGGTCACGGCGATAAACACGAGAGCCGTACTCAAGTCCGGCTGCTTAAGCACCAAGGCGAAAGGCACAATGAACAAGAAAAAAGGAACCACGAAAGATTTCAGCTTGTACAAGCTAACCGGATGTTTCGAGAGCCAGTAAGAAATAATCAGCAAGTAAGCAATCTTTGCAAATTCCGAAGGCTGCAACTTGAAAACGCCCAAGTCGATCCAGCGCCCAGCACCCTTCACCACGTCACCGGCAAAGAACAACACCACCACAAGCAACACGAGCGCAAGCACATACAGCGGAATTGCCGCTCGCTTCAACCAGTCAATACGCACAAAAATCAAAGCTACGGCAATGACGCTACCGAAAACGAAGTAAACGATCTGCTTGAACCAGAACAATTCCACCACAGAAGTATCTTCAGCAATCGTAGCCGAATACACAAGGGCAACACCCACGCTCATCAAGGCAAGCGTAAGAGCAATGAACATCCAGTCAAACCGGAGCGAACGGCTAAGGAGTCGATTGGGCTTCATTTTTTCCCGCCTCCTTTTCCTTATTTTCAAAATAGGCTTCCATCACCTTCTTGGCGATCGGGCCCGAAACAGCACCGCCGCCACCCGCAGCTTCCATAATCACGGCCACGGCAATTTCCGGGTCGTAAAGCGGCGCCACCGCGGCATACCAGGCGTGAGTCTTTTCGCCCTTCTTCCATTCACCGGAACCGGTCTTTGCCCCCACCCGAATTCCAGGGAGGGCGCCACGCTTACCAGTGCCCCCTGGATGGTTCACCACGGAATCCATGGCGGCAAGCAAAATACGGTGCGTATACGGTTTCATGTTGCCCGGGCGAACAATTTCGGGCTCGTAACGGCGGACGACATTCCCGTCGATATCGCGGAGTTCCTTCATAAAGTGCGGCCTGTAAACGCCACGCCCCGTCGCCAAGGAACCAATCAGGGTCGCCTGTTGCAAAGGCGTTACAATCTGTCCCTGGCCAATCGAAAGGTTCAGAATCAAGCCGCGAGCCCAGCGCCAGCCCAAGCGCTTGTTTTTCTGGTTAAACGACGCCGAATCCGGAAGCCAGCCACCCTTTTCGCCAGGAATGTCAATTCCAAGCGGTTTTTCGCCCAAGCCAAAACGACGGCCGAATTCATTAATGCGGGCCATGTCAATATCGAGACCGGCCTGGTAAAAGAACACGTCACAGCTCAGGCGAATCGCGTTCACCACATTCAAGCTGCCGTGCGTGCCCCAGCATTTCTGGTAGCGCGCCCCGTACTGGTAGCCACCCGTACAGGGCTTGGAATAATACTTGTTCTCGGTCAAAATTCCGCTTTCAAGGCCAGCGCCCGCCGTCACCAGTTTAAAAACAGATGCCGGCGGATACGTACCCGAAATGGCGCGGTTCGTAAGCGGTCTCATGGAATCAAGCGCTACATGCGCCCAGCCCTTGTTACGCTCGCGCTTTTTCAGGGAGAATATATTCGGGTCCAGTCGCGGCGAAGAAACCATCGCCAGAATTTCACCATTGCGCGGATCAATCGCCACAAGCGCCCCCTTCGCCGAATCGGGAATCGCTTCTTCGGCAACCTTCTGCAGGCGCAAATCAATCGTCGACACCAGGCGAAGCCCCGGCACGGGTTCCGTGCCCTCGACGCCGTCAAGCGAGCCCACTTCGCGTCCGGAAGCGTTCACTTCCACAAGCTTCATGCCGTTAACGCCACGGAACTCCTTGTCGTAAAACTGTTCCAGTCCCTTTTGCCCGATTCGGTCCCCCTGCGTATAGCCTTCGTATTCCGGCAACTTGAGTTGCTCTTCCGAAATTTCGCTAGTGTAACCCAGCGCATGCGAGGCCAGCGTGCCGTAAGGGTATTCGCGACGAGATTCAATCACCGTCATGATACCGGGCAATTCTTCGGAACGTTCTTCAATAATGGCAACCTGTTCGGCGGTTGCATCTTCCAGCAGGCGAATCGGCCTATTCTTGATCCAGCGGGAACGTTGGAACGCCGTATCCAGCGAAAGGGAATCAAACAGGCGTTCGCCCGAAGCATCCTTGATGCCGAGCAACTTCATGAACAGGGAATCGCGATCCACTTTCTTGCGGGGCATGTTGATTGCAGTTAATGCAATCTGATAAGAAGGACGGTTACGCACCAGCACTTCGCCATTGCGGTCATAAATGTATCCGCGCTCGGCAACAAGAACCACTTTGCGCAGGCGGTTGTTTTCGGAACGTTGCAGGTTTTCGTCGTAATGGGTAAACTGCAGCGAAAACAGGCGCAAAATGAGAACGAAGAACATGACCACGACACCTGTCATGTAAACAAGCACATTCCAGTTCCTGTTTTGCAGGGTCTCGTTTTCGGACATTCCCTTAAGCATGCTTCTTCTTTTTGCTGCCCAAATCCAGGTAGAAGAATATGCCGCCAATCAGCATCGTGTAAATGCATTCGGGCAGCGATTTCGTAAGGAACAAATTCGTGACAACGTCTTTAGAAAGGCCCGTAATCGCAAAGTAAATCATGTCACTCACAAAAAAGCCAAGGCCAAGCACGCCGACTTTAGCGGGCAAATTGAGCGAAAGGAATCGTTCTTCAAGCTGCCCCACCGCATAGCCTACCACAGTCATGGCAATCGTATTTGCCCCGAGCCACTCCACAGGCGCATACACGTCTTGCGTAAAGCCCGCAATAAAGCCCCAAAAACATCCGGCCGTAGGCCCTCTTCTAATGGCCATCGCCACAATGAAGATCATTACGAAATCGGGCGCCACGTCAAAGAAACTGAGCCAATCGGCAACCGTCATTTGCAAAGCAAATACGATTACAAACAAAACAAGCGATTTCAGCCACCCCAAGTTATTCATCGAGCAGCTCCTTGATTATCCAGTCCGGTTCCTTTTCCATCACGAACACTTCTTCAAGAATCGAAAAATCCTGGAACGGACTTACTTCCATCTGGCGCATCACATCGAGATCGGACTTGCGGACTTCCTTTACGGTGCCCACGGGAATGCCCTTCGGGAAAATGCCTCCCAGGCCAGAAGTCACAAGCGTATCGCCCGCATGCACTCCCGCATGGGTCGGAACAAGCGCCGTCAAGCGGACGCCATCCATCGATTCCAGGAATCCCACCACGCGAGTACGACGGTCCATTACAGACAACTTAAGATTCGGGTCTACAAGCAGCTGCACACGCGAATGGCTTATGCCCGCTTTTGAGATTTTTCCGACCAAGCCGTTCATCGAAAACACGGGCATGTTTTCTTTCACGCCATGTTCTGTACCGCGGTTAATCACCATCGTCGTAAGGAATCTTCCGGGATTGTGTCCAATCACGCGAGCCGTCACAATCGGGAAATCCCATTTGTCGTCAAATCGGACTAGCGTGTGCAGTCGGGCAAGTTCCTGCAAGCCTTCACGGGCATGGTAGGATTCTTGCCTCAAGCGTGCGTTTTCTTCTTTCAGTTGTTCGTTTTCAAGCGCTACAGCCTTGTAATGCCCCACCGCAGACACAATGCGCTGCACCGGGAAATACAGCGTCGACACCGCCGACGAGACAATACTCTCGCGAATCGTGTTCGGCGCCTGCCTCATCAAAAGGCCTAAAGCCAAGAAAAAGACAAAGGCAACGATGCCGTGCCTTTGTGTAAACAAGTCGACAATAAAGCGAATCGCCCTAAGCATCGAGCCCTGTCAAATTAGTTCGAAGATGCAATCAAAACCGGGCGATATTTATCCAAGTCTTCAAGAATGCGTGCAGCACCCTTACAGACGCAGGTCAGAGCTTCATCAATCACGTTCACCGAAAGACCCGTTTCCTTACGAATACGTTCATCAAAGCCGCGCAACTGAGAACCACCACCCGTCATGATGATACCCTTGTCGTAAATATCGGCAGAGAGTTCCGGCGGAGTGATGCTCAAGGCCTGCTTCACGGCTTCGATAATGGCCGTCACAGGTTCGTTCAAGGCTTCACGGATTTCGGCGCTGTTAATCGTAGTTGTACGCGGCATGCCGGCCAAGAAGTCATGGCCCTTCACTTCCATGGTCAATTCTTCTTCGAGCGGGCTGGCAGAGCCAATCTGGATCTTGATCTGTTCTGCAGTGCTATCACCCACGCAAAGGTTGTACATGGTGCGCAGGTAACGGACAATCGCTTCGTCCATTTCGTCACCGCCCACGCGCACAGAGGCGTTACAGACGGTGCCGTTCAAGGCGATAACGGCGATATCGGAGGTACCACCGCCAATATCCACAATCATGTTACCCACAGGGTCTTCCACAGGAATGCCCATACCGATGGCGGCAGCCATGGGTTCGTGCACCAGGTGAACTTCCTTGGCGCCGGCCTGCTTGGCCGCATCGATCACGGCACGCTTTTCCACTTCGGTAATACCGCTCGGGACACCGACTACCACGCGGGGTTTCACCATCCACAGCGGGTACTTCTGCACGCGCTTGATGAATGTCTGCAAAAGGTTTTCCACCAGTTCGAAATCGGCAATCACGCCATCACGCATCGGGCGCACGGCGCGGCTTTCGCCTGGCGTACGGCCAAGCATCTTTTTCGCTTCAAAACCGATGGCAGAAACACGGTTATTTTTGCTGTCCACCGCAATAACCGTAGGTTCATTAATGACAATTCCCTGACCTGCCACATGGACTAACGTATTCGCTGTGCCGAGGTCAATACCGATATCGCAAGAAAAGAGGCCGAACAAAATCCAATCCTTGTTTAAGATTTAACTTCCAATTAAAATATAAAAAGTTACCAGTTATTAGTTCCTTGTTCCTAAAGATTTTCAATATGAAATTCTAGTAACTTGGAACTCAGAACTGTCGCGAAGCGGCATCACCGCAGCGAGTCCGCGCCGAACTTCCATTCTTTCTTGTAGCGATCCCAACCACGCGTATTCACATCATAGCGATACTTTCGCTTTTCGTGCATGGCAATGTCTTTGTAGATAAAGAAATCCACCTCGGCATAGGCCGCATAAACGCGGGCCTCCGCGCCATCGAAAAGTCTAAAGTCCTTGACCCGGTAGTAAGGCGTGTCCAGGAGTCCTTCGCGCGTTTTGGAGGACTTGATGGTCTCTGCCACCATGAACTTCAAGTCGTCTTGCAGGTAATCAGTTAATTTATTCTCAATGCGTTCCGTCGGTTCGGAACAGCCCAAAAGCAAAACAGCTGTAGCCAATAGGCAAACAATAAACTTCATACCTTAAATGTAGAAAGAGAATAGAGTAAACAGTGGTTAGTGGTTGGTGATTAGGAGAATCTTGATATATTCAACCCCTGTTTACTAATCATTATTTACTAACCACTAATTTGCGCCGAAGGCGTAAACAAAAAACACCCCTCCAAGAGGGGCGTCTTCGTATTCAAGTCCGAACAATTCCGAAGGAATTAGAACGAGTAGGTAGCATCGAGGCGGGAGAAGAGACGTCCTTCACCCTGGAACGGGTTGCGGAACAGTACGTCTTCAGCAACAGTCACATCAATCTTCAAGCGTTCTTCGATGTTGATACCGAAACCGAATCCAACATGGTCGTCGGCAGTGCCGTCAGCCAGCGGGTTGGTAGAGAAGAACGTACCGTCGTCCTTGCAAATGCCATAGCGGGAATCGGTGTAGTTGTTCTTGGAATTCACGTTGCAATCGGTGTAGAGAATGGACTTCTGGCCACCCACGCGGATAACGAACCAATCCCACCAGATGTTACGTTCGATACCGAAGCTGATCTTGCCGCCAACGTCGGAACGCTTGTCCCAGTGCGGGTCTTCGTCGTCGCGGGAATCATAAACCCATGCGCCACCGTCCACAGTCTTGTCATAGAACCAGTCATGAGCCTTCTTCTGATTCCAGATGAAGTCAAGGCCGAGCCAGAAGAAGCCGCGATCCATAGCAACGTTAATGCCCATGCCAGCCTGAGCATGCTTGTCTTCGATGCCAGGAGCCTGAGCAAGCTTGATAGAAGCTGCCGGAACCAATTCACCATCGATAGCTTCCATGGTGAAGAAGGCGCGAGCCTTGGCGAGAATCGTGAAGTCGCCATCGTCAAAGAAACTGTGGCGATCCGGACCATACTGCACGCGAGCGATACCGCCGGCCAATTCATAAGAGGTACCGCTACCCGTCTGGAAATTCAAGCCACCGTCCAACTGAACGATAGATGCATAGGCATCGTCGTCAGTCTGGTAGGTGCCGCTTTCATCGAGATCGCCACCATCCTGGTGAGCGATGTAGATGTGCAAGCCCCAAGCGTCACCGCTAGAGAACGTACCGCCCAAGAAACCGTCAAAGTTCGTTACCGTTTCAGGAACAACCGCATAGGTATTCTTGCCAGTCTGCACGTAGTCAGGCAGGTACATGGCGAGGTCGGAGTTAACGCGGCCGAAGAGCCCACCAATCGAGAACTTGGGATCGGGATTGTTGTCATCACCGAAGGAGATTGCAAAGATGCCGCCAAAAGTCGGGTGCTGCGGATCAACGTTGCCGCCAGCAGACATATTGTTGTCGGTATAGGCACCGAAGCCACCGATCAAATAGTTGGAGTAAAGGTTTACGTTTGCGGGGTTATCGAAGATGCTCACATCGTCCATGATGTAAGTAGAGTTCTTGCCCATGGATTCAACACGTGCAAAGGTTGCAAAAGCAGAACCCACACCAAGAATACCGAATGCGGCTCCAACCGCGGCAGCTGTTCTTAAGTTCATTGGAAAACTCCTATTGAAATTTCTGTTTTTAAAGTTAGTTTAATTAAACGAAAAACGCAACAATATTTTAAACAAAAGCCAATTTTTTTATACAAAAAAAGGCCGGACTAGAAAGTCCGGTCTTTTTTCAAGTTTTCGCCGAATTATTCGGAGAAGGTGAACGGGATCGTAACAGTGGTGTTACCAGACTTCACCTTGCTGAACTTCCAGCGGCTCACAGCGTTCTTGACTTCGCCGTCAAATTCGCCGTAACCGGTCGTAGAAGAAGCAATGGAGATACTGATGATTTCGCCACCCGGAGCGATCGTGAACTTCAAGGTAACCTTACCCTGGAAGCCCGGTTTCTTCTTCAGGAACTTGTTATAGATGTGGCGGAGACCCGGAGTACGCTGACGCACAACCTTCATGATGTCTGCAGCGGAACGAGATCCACCACCGGCACCCATGTCGATATCGCGTTCAGACGGAGTCCTGATGGAGCCCTTAGCCTTGGTAGCGATACCACCGCCACCGCCGCCGAGAAGACCAGCCAGGCCGTCACCGATACCACCGGAACCACCTTCGGCATAACCTTCGTTAAAGCCACCATCAGCCTTACCGCGACGACCACCGAGAACGGTCTTACCCGTCGTCTGGAGGCCAGCCACGTCCTTCAGCACCTTGTCGATGTCCTTGGAGAACTTCTGGTTCTTCATGAGGTCATAGGCGCCTGCGGAGGCATTCTTGGTCTGAGCAGTCAAGAGCTTAAGCACACCACGAGTCTGGGGAGCGTTGGGCTGACCCTTACCACGCGGCTTGCCACCACCACCAGCCTTCTTACGAGGCTTCTTGGGTTCTTCCTTCTTCTTCTCTTCCTTCTTCTCTTCCTTCTTTTCATCGATGGTCATAGAAGCAGTAAGATCAGCAGCGGCAGAGTCGTCGAACACGACTTCGTCCACCACCTGTTCGTACATGGAAGCCCAAAGGCAGATAGCCAAAGCTACGACTAAAGAGATACCGGCAATAGCACCCATCTTCTTGTCGGATTCCGGCATCAGGGACGCTACTAACGGATCCATTTCGGGAGTATTCTTTTTAGCCATAATTATTCCTCCCCTCCGTTCTTCTGCATAACGGCGAATGCAATGTGCGTGTAGCCAGAGAAGCCACAAGTGGCCATGACCTTATACATTGCATCGTAAGGGATGTTCTTGTCGATCTGCACAACGATGTTACCGGCTTCGTCAGCAGGAAGACCCATCTTCAGGGCATGTTCCTGTTCCGTTGCGCGGCGTTCCTTAAGAACGGAGTCCACCTTGGTCACAAGAAGGTCTTCTTGCTTCAAGACGTCTTCGGTAGGAACGATCTTTGCATTATCGACCACAACGTAGTTGTTATCGACCACGACCGTCAGAGCCACTTCCTTCGGCTGCACCTTGGAGGTAGACACCGGAAGAATGAGGTTTTCGGCCTGGGTCAAAAGCTGACCTTCAGCGTCCAAGTTCTTGATCATGAACACCAGAATAATGGTCATCATGTCCATCATGGACGTGAGGGAGAAAGGTACGTCTTCGCTAAATTTACGAGTTCTTCTAGCCATGATTAACCTCCCAGCTTAGCAAGGTTGATCTTGCTGAAACCGGCTTCTTTAGCGCGGTCCATAAGTTGAATGATCTTATCGAACTGGGTGTCGTCGTTAGCAACGATGATGATGTTATCGACGTCTTCGAGGTCAATGAACTGCGTATGGATCTGAATCAGGTCCTTAGCGATCAAGTCGTAAGCAGACAGCGGGTAGATGATGTTCTTTGCAGCCACATCCGGTTTCAGCGTACGAGCCGAGTTCGGAGTGAGGGTTGCAAGCACAGCGCCTGCGCTCGGCTTCTTGAGCATCGGCGGCGGGGTCAGACCCATAGCGCCTTCGCCAGGAGCAGCGAGGAATGCGTTGTTACCGTCCACGTATGCGCTGTCAGGCACATTTTCGGACTGAGAAGAATACACGGCCCAAATCACGCGGCCCGGGTCTTCTTCGGATTCCTTGTTGATTGCCCAGAGTTCGATGGTCTCGATTTCATAAAGATACTTTTCTTTATCCATCTCAGAGCCATCCTTGCACTTGGGACCATGACCGCCATCAACGGCCGTCTTCACATCTTCCGGCGCATACGTAATGAGCTGCGC
The DNA here is from genome assembly GCF_002210325.1 of Fibrobacter sp. UWB1. Taxonomy (NCBI): domain Bacteria; kingdom Pseudomonadati; phylum Fibrobacterota; class Fibrobacteria; order Fibrobacterales; family Fibrobacteraceae; genus Fibrobacter; species Fibrobacter sp. UWB1. The sequence continues at coordinate 40,728 of NZ_MWQL01000010.1, read as the reverse complement.
ATCGGACTTGCAACGGAACGTCCACATTTCCTTGAAGTAAACGTTCGGCTGGAAACCACCGCGGGCACCGATCACCAGGTAGTCACTGGTAATGGCGAGCGAGAGGTTCAAAGCCTGCTGGTCCGGTTCCGGAGGCGTATCGTTGTCCATGTTCATCATGCTGCGTTCCGGCATGTTGATTTCAACGATAGCAAGCTTGGAGAAGGCGGTCATAGACAACAGCATAGGAATCAGGATTGTAAACAAACCCATTGCCGGCAACAGGTCCGGTTCTTCGGGTTTGGCAGGTTTCTTAAGTTCTCTTGCCATTGTTTTATAACTCCGTTAAAATTATCTCTCTATCTTCGATTAAGCGAGAGAGTTGATAATCTTGAGGCCCTTTTCTTCCATTTCCTGGATGAGGCGTTCGGAGTTCATGTTGAGGAGGCCAACGATGACCAGAAGAGGCACAGCGGAGAGAAGGCCGAGGAGAGTCGTACCCATAGCGATAGCAATACCATCGGAAAGGGCCTTGGCACGTTCAGCAGCCGGCTTGTTAGCCACGGCATCGAAGGTGTAGATCAGACCGTAAATGGTGCCCATAAGTCCAAGCAACGTGGAGATGGAAGCCATAACCTGAATGATGCTGATATAACGAGTAAGACGAGGAGCTTCAGTCAGGAACACGGCGTCGCATGCGGCCTGCATGGTTTCGCGACCACCGTTACGGGCAGCAACGATTGCAGCCATCACGCGAGCGATCGGAAGCTTGGTTGCGTTGGCATAGCTGAGAGCTTCATCATAGCGCTGAGCAGAGATGTGAGTGCCGAACTTGGCCAAGAAATCCTTACGGCCCTTAGCGCTCTTCACCATGATGTAAAGGAAGCGTTCAACAGAGAAGCCGAGGCCAATCATGAACACCACGAGGATGATCCACATGAACTGGTAACCATCAGATTCCGGGCTGAAGGATTGAAGCATTTTAGACATTAGAGTACTCCTTGATTGAGTGTTTTGGTTTATTTTGAAAAATCTTTGTTCATATTTAATCTTTTTTAGGGCAAAATTGTGTAGTCGAGCCGGTAAAATCTTGTTTACTACTCAAAAAACGCCATTTTTACCCTTATAGAATAGGGGAACCCTATGAACTAGGTTCCCCGTAAAATTGTTTTTACCGCTATTTCTTCTTGCCTTTCTTCTTAGCGGCCTTCTTCTTAGCCTTCGGGGCCGGAGCCGGAGCGGCTTCCGGTTCAGCGGAGTCGGCGGCATCATCCATAGAAGAGCCAGCAGAAGAGGACGTAGAGACGGCACCGCCAGCGAGCTGCTTCTGGAGGTCAGCAAGTTCAGCCTTCAGCTTTTCGTTTTCAGCCTTGGCGTCCTTGATGATTTCGCGGTAGGTCGTGATCTGTTCTTCCGGAGTCATGACTTCGGACTTAGCAATCTGTTCCAAGCGAGCCTTGGTCTTGAAGTAAGCCGGGTCAGAGAACAAGGTGGACGGGTCGAACTTTTCGATCTTGGTGTTCAAGGTCTCATTGTTTTCATCGAGACTCTTGAGGAGTTCGAAGAGCTTTTCGGTCCACTGGTTTTCGATACCGTAGTGAGCAGCAGCCTTAATACCGGTTGCGCACTGCGGGATAGCGAGTTCCTTAGCGCCGTTAGAACGGTTGGTCAATTCCTCGCGGTAAGCTTCCAAATCTTCGTGGACGGCTTCCATAGCGTCTTCCTTGACCATGCCTTCGTATTCCACATATTCCTTCACGATAGAAGCGGAGTCCGGCAGCGGGGAGTTGGCGAACGCATCAGCCACTTCGACGAACACGGCGCAACCCTGGTAGTACATTTCGATGTAGCCTTCTTCAGCTTCGATCACATCCTGGTTGTAGAAGCCCTGGTCGCGGGCAAGGTCGATGTTCTTCTGGAAGATCGGACGTGCCTGTTCGTAGTAGCTCGGGAGCTGCTGCACGATACCGATTCGTTCGGCGAAGATTTCTTCTTCCTTCTTGCCGTTGAGTTCCTGTTCGCGGATCTTGGCGGCCATGGTCACGAAGAGCAAGCCCATCTTGTTGGTAGCCTTGAAGGTCCAGCGTTCAGATGCGTAGGTAGCAGACTTCGAGTACTGGCTCATGGCCTTCTGCAGGATGTCCACCAACTGCTTGATGGTCTTGGCCTTTTCCTTTTCCTTGCCCTTCAGGACAATCGGATCCATCTTGTGGTATTCGTATTCACCGAGGTAGAAGGCAGCTTCAGCCGGAACACCCGGGTCAGCATTCTTGATCTGAAGACCATACTTGTCGTAGGCTTCCAAAGTCTTGCGGTAGTCTTCAACAGCCTTGTCTTCTTCCTTAAGTTCCATGTAGGCACGGGCAGCACCGATGTAGGCAGCAATCAGCTTTTCCTTGTCATCGTTACCGTAAGCCTTGATGAAGTTGTGATATTCAGAAGCGGCGAGATCCCACTTCTTGGCGTTGGCGTAGGCCATCGGGATGCTGAACGCAGCGTCGAGGGCGTAGGAGCTCTTCGGGTAGTCGCGAACGAGGTCCTTGTTACAACGGATTGCTTCGTCGGTCATCTTGGCTTCGTCGTAGCTCAAGCATGCGCTATAGAGGTAGCCCGGAGTACGTTCATCCTTCGGATAGCGCTTGTAAGCAAGTTCATAGGTCACAGCAGCAGACTTCTTGTCGGCGATGGTGTCATAGACCTGGGCTGCAGAGCCGATAGCCATGAAGGCCATGGAATCCTGCGGGAAGTTGTTCGTGATGAACAAGTAGGTCTGTGCAGCTTCGCGGTATTCCTGTTCGTAGTAAGCCTTGTCGCTCTTCTTGAGGTTGGCAGCCTTCTTGTGAGCGTCACCAGCACGGACGATACCCTTAATAGTGAGCGGAGACTTGGCATACTGCTTGGGAAGGATCATGAAGGTTTCGGCAGCCTTAGTGAACTGCTGGTCCTTTTCGTAGGCGGCACCGGCTTCGAACACGGCCTTGTCAGCAATGTCGATAAGCGGGTAGCGCTTCACAAGAGCGAGGTAAGATTCAGCACCCTTCTGATACTGGCCCTGCTTGACGGACTGTTCTGCCATCTGGAAGAGCACGTAGGCAATAGCCTTTTCGATTTCCTTGGCCATGGAGTCGTTGCGAGTTTCCTTGACCTGGGTGTACTGCTTGTAGAGCCATTCGAATTCGGTGAGGGATTCGTCATACTGACCAGATTCCAAGAGAGACTGGGCAAGCATACGGCTGATGAGCAAAATGTACTGATGCTTCGGGAAGTCCTGTTTCAGCTTGCGGAGCACGCCCACAGCAACCTTGAACTGCTTAGCTTCGTAATGAACGATAGCGGCGTTGTATGCAAGTTCTGCAGCTTCCTTGTTCTGGCCGTACTTGGCCATGTACTTGTTAACCTGTTCGAAGTAAGCCTTGGTTTCTTCGGACTTATAAGCCTTGACAGCGTCATCGCCATACTTGGTCTTCTTGGCCTTTTCGCGAGACTGGTCCATCATGAGCACGGCGTTATATGCAGCTTCTTCCTTCTTCAGGAGAGCTTCGGAGCCCATCGGGCGACGGCCGTAGCGAGTGGTGTCGGTATCGACGATCCAGTTGAACATCTTGGCGGCGTTAGCAAACTGGCCCATTTCCTGGTACACGAGAGCGAGGTTGATGTGAACCTTGTATTCGTCCCAGGTCGGTTCCTTGGCATAACGCTTGAGGAATGCTTCGTAAGCCTTGATGGCTTCGGCATACTGCTTCTTACCGGCTTCAAGGTCACCTTCCTTGGTGAGCTTAGCTGCGCGTGCGTGGTGGTACTGCGGAATGTCGAGCATAGCGCCACGGATTGCAGTTTCAGCATTCTTCACAGATTCAGGATACTTCTGGTTCTTCTTGTACCAAGAGGAGCTACGGTCATAACGCTTCACCACGACATAGCGGTGCTGCTGGGCTTCTTCGAACTTCTGCTGGATGATGAGGATTTCAATCATCGCAATATCAGCAAGCGGAGCGTCGATGTAGTCCGGGTTGATGGCCATCAAGCGCTTGAAGGACTGCACGGCTTCTTCGTTACGGTCGTGGTCCTTGTTCTTCATACCGATACGATAGTACACAGAGTCCTTGAACGGAACCTTCTTGTCCTTCAAGAAAGCTTCAGCTTCAGAGACACCACCACCTTCAAGGTCAGAGAAAGAGGCAGCCATGAAGTCCATAGCTTCTGCGCGCAAGTCTGCAGGATATTTACCCTTGTCGGCACCGATAATATATTCGTAGTACTTGATTGCTGCAGTTTCGTATTCTGCAATGTTGTAGTAAGATTCAGCCAAGTGGTACATGGCGAGAGCCGCTTCCTTACCCGTAAGGGTTTCGAAACCAGTCACCTTCTTGTACGCCTTGATTGCGTCGCGGAACTTGCGGTTCATGAAGTGGTATTCCGCAATACGGAGCCAAGCCTTCGGCACGAGACCGTTGTCCGGGAAGTTTTCGACCAAGCGCATACGGAGCTTGTATGCTTTTTCGTCTTCGCCACTGGCTTCCTGCACGGCGGCAGCCTGGTAGATCACGGTCGGAGTCTTGTCTTCCTTCGGATACTTGTCGATATATTCAAGGAAGTAACCGAGAGACTTCTGGTGGTCTGCCTTCGGGAGCTGGTCGATGTTGGCGCACTTTGCCGGCTTGTTGTCACGGTCGGCGCACCATGCTACATCTTCTTCGTACTGGGCGTTCTTATCGAGGAAGAGCTTTTCTTCGAGCTGGAACTGATAGTGGCCCAACTGCTGGAGTGCAGAAGCGCAACGCTTGTTCTGCTTACCCTTACAGTTGTTAACTTGCTTTTCCCACTGTCTAATGGCATCTTCCATGCCCTTTTCATCGAGGCCGCCGGAACGGCAAGCCTGTTCGGCCTGGTTCTTGAGCACCTTGTAGGAACCCACACACTGAGTCTTTTCCGAGCCCTTCGGCATGGCCTTACACTTGGCCGCCAACTTCTTGGCTTCATTGACTTTGTCTTTACAAGGATCCGACGCTGCAAAGGAGGAGCCTACGAGCGAGCAGACGATTGCACCAACAAGCAAAAATTTTTTCATTTTTCTCTTTCCACCTATTAAGATAAAAAAGGGGAAGACCTGGTTTTAAAAAGCCAGGTCTAACTTTATTCTTTGTTTATTCCAATTCGTCTAAGTCGTCTTCCAAGCTTTCAAGTTCCTGAGCGGCTTCGGAGCTAGCAGCGCCCTGACCCATCTTGGTCTTGACGGTTGCCAAGGTAAAGCCTGCGTCATCCAAAATACGCTTGCGGTTGGATTCGAATCGGTCACTCTGGATAGCCTTCTGAGTGAAGGCGGCGTAGTCTTCGATAGCGGCGTTAGCCTTGTCGAAGCTCGGCTGCAAGGCTTCGCGCTTGCTCTGCACACGCGGAGTCGGGAGCTGGCGGGCAAGGTCAAGTGCCTTGACCTGCACGGAGTCAAATTCGTCCTGCATAGCATCGTAAGCCTGGCGGGCACTGTCGCGAGCAGCGACGGTCACAACCGGCTGTTCGGTACGCTTTTCAGCCTGTTCCAGAGACTTGACAGCGTTGTTGTAGTCCTTCTTGATGAAGTAGCAGTAACCCTGAACGAGGTATGCTTCAGACACGAGGAAGGATTCAGGCATATTCTTAATGATCCACTGCGCCGGCTTGATAGCTTCATCAGGCTTGTTCACCTTGAGGAAGGACCAAGCGATACCGAGCATAGCTTCGTCGTACACCGGAGAACCGGGCTGGACCTGACCATACATCTGGGCTGCTGCCGGAATGTCGGCCTTTTCGCCAGAGAAGTAGATGTGGCCGAGCTTCACCTTAGCAGCGTCCTGCAAGTCGCGTTCGGACTGGTTGGACACCGGCTGTTCGGTAATGTCGCGGAAGCAGTTTTCAGCTTCGTCGAACTTGCCGAGACGGCTGTAGGCAATACCCATGGTATAGCGGGCGTAGAAGTAGTTGGCGTTACCCGGAAGGATGGCGGCGAGCAGGTCGACAGATTCCTGGTAGAGACCCTGTTCGAACTTGATCTGGCCGGCAACGTAGTCAGCGTCAGCCTTCACGTCGCTTTCACCGAACTTCTGAGCAATATTCTGGTACTTGGCCATAGCGTCGATGTACTTGCCTTCCTTATAGTCGATGTTCATCAACTGGAAGTGATACTTGGCGCGCTGGTCACTCTGCGGATAGCGCTTGATAGCGTCTTCGTACACGGACTTTGCAGCCTTGTGCATGCGGAGGTTTTCAAAAGACTTAGCCTTATAGAAGGCGGCCTGGTCCACAAGGTGGAATGCCGGGTACTTGGTCTGAACCTTACCGAAGGCGTATGCAGCTTCCAAGAACTGACGGTTCAAGTAGAGACGCATAGCGGCGCGGTAGTCGTTTTCAGGTTCAATCTTCAAACGACGATAACGTTCTTCACCGATCTTTTCTTCACGAGTGTCACCGAAGCGGCTGGTGAGCTTGACTGCCCAGATGAAGCCACGGTTCTTCTTGGCGTAAAGGTCGTCGTGAGACATTTCGAGGTCGAGAGCGAGGTAACGGAAGATGCTCACGTCCTTGACGTTAACCGTCGCGCCGGCAACCGGGTAACCTTCCTTCGTGAAGCGGAGGCGGACACCAAGGTGCGGAGAGAGGTAGTAGGTCAAGGTGAAGCTCATTTCCGGATTCAAACCGTCGCCACCTTCGGTGTCGGAATGGAACACATCGATGAGAGAAAGTTCTGCCTTAGCTTCGATCACGCGGTTGAAACCACGCCAGAAAAGGGAGAAGTTCAGGTTAGACGGAATGTTGTAAGCATCGTCGCGGTCACCGCCGAAGAAGCCCGGGGCAACGAAGCCACCGTCGTCTTCCATGCTAACGCCCGGCTGGGCGATGTTCTGGAGGGCAACGCCAACCAAGAGGTAACCGAACTTAGAAGAGTTGAGCGGGTTCCAGCTGAGGCCCACGTCGGAACCGACCGTCACCTGCTTCACATCGTCAAACTGGTTAATGTAGAGCACGGACACGTCGATACCCAAGGCGATGCAATGCATGAGCCTGTAGGCATAACCGAGCAAGAAGGCATATTCGCCGTAAGACTTACCACCGTCAATGGAAGCACCGTTTTCGAAGAACGAGAAACCGAGAGTGTGCTTGTAATCCATCGGGAAAGTCAAGCTAACGTATTCCTGGCTAGCTTCACCACTAATAGAGCTAAAGAACGCGGCGCTGAATTCCAACTGGTCTGTTTCAGAAATTCCTGCGGGGTTCACATACATGGCAGTATTGCCACCAAATTCTGCAAACCAGTCATTCTGCTGATACTTATGCGGAGAATAAGTGGCTTCTGCAAACAAGGAAGTGCTGGCTACCGTGAGTCCAAGGACTGCTGTTTTAATAACACTAGTACGCATCACTTACTCCTTTACTTGATATCCGTACGGATAAACTCGATACGACGGTTCTGGGCACGACCTTCAGGGGTCTTGTTCGTGGCAACCGGTTCGGTGTCACCCTTACCGCTCGTAACGATGCGGCTTTCATTGATGCCCTTTTCCACGAGGAAGTTCTTCACGGAAGCGGCGCGGTCTGCAGAGAGCTGCATGTTCGATTCTTTTCTACCGACGTTGTCAGTGTGACCGACAATTTCGAAGGTTGCTTCCTGGAAGGTTTCCATAATGTCTACCACCTTCATGAGGGAGATGTAGGAATCCTGAGTAATCGTAGCCTTACCGGATTCGAAGTTCACACCTTCCAGCACGAAGACTTTCTTAGGCGGCTGCGGGACTTCGTCCGGGCAACCATCTTCGTCCTTATAGCTGTTCAGAGTTTCTGCCTGTTCCGGGCAGAGGTCAACGCCCTTACAAATGTGAGCGAACGTTGCGAGCATACCCTTAGCTTCAACCCACGGGTCGCAGAGACCATCGCGGTCGTTGTCGGCATCCGGGCAGCCATCGTCATCCTGGTAGCCGTCGAAGTCTTCAGCTTCTTCGGGGCAGTTGTCGAGGCCGGTGCAGACGCTTGCATACTTGTCGGAAACGCCTTCTTCAGAAACCCACGGATCGCAAAGGCCATCGCCATCGGTATCCGGGTTGCGAGTTTCTTCGACCACTTCTTCTTCCTTCACCAGTTCGGCGGCAGTCAGACCGATGTCAGCCTTACCCTTACCGCGCTTGAGCATCGGCGAGGTGGACTGGCAGTAGAAGTTCGGCTGCGACAGCGAAGGATTGATGAACTTCGGGTCGAGCGACACGTTCGTGCGGTTCACCTTGATGAACTGGTTGAACGGGTAGTAGTTCTTGTAGATGTTGTTGTATTCCACCTTGGTCTGGCCGGCAGCGGGGTCGGCGAACACACCATAGTAGTGGTTTTCCATGAAGATGTTGTTACGTGCGGTCACGTTGGTCGGTCCCTTCAATGCAAGGCCAGAGTAGCCGTTGCGGAGGACGACGTTGTGTTCGATAAAGGCGTCGAGGGACTTAGCACCCCAAGCGAGAATACCGGACCAGCGGTTGCCGTACACCACGTTGTTGCGGAGATGCGGGAGCGAGATAAACGCACCGATACCGGTAGCGTGGTTATCAAGCACGTAGCAATGGTGAATGTAAGGGGCTGCGTTTTCGCAAAGGATACCTTCGAGACCGTTCTTCACAGTGAAGTGCGACATTTCGGCGCCCGAAGTACCCATGACGGTCGGACCTCTACGGCCACCATCAATGATGGTAGTATGGGGATCCTCGCCCTTAAGTACAACACCCATGATCAAGGTGATGTTTTCGTTATAAGTTCCGCGTTTGACAAGGATGGTATCCCCGGCGTCCGCATTACCGAGAGCATCTGCAATTTTCTGATAGTCGCCAGGAACATTGATATTCTTTGCCATGGCGGTTCCAGAAAGAAGCATCGCCCCGGCCGTGATTAAGACCAGTTTCTTTAGGGTCATACTGCTACGTTTCTCCAATCATAGAACACTTTGAAATTAAAACCTATACACCTGCCAAAACGGCAAATGCAAAATTCAAGTGGGAATATACCTCTAAAAACGGCATTAGTCAAACGCTTTTCGCAAAAAATGCCAAAATAATTGAGAAAATGTCGAATAATTTGATTCATCGAGGTGTATCTAGCCCATTCGAGGTCAATCGGCGGATGCCGGTTCGGCCTTTTCCTCTTCCTTTTTCGCGCCTTGGATAGACACGCGAATTTCTTGGCAGGTCTTTTTGATGTCCTGCAGAACCTTGCGGGCACGGGTGCCAGCGGACTTGTTACCGCGCTCGAACTTTTCGTACTCGCGCTTGAAGTTCTCGACTTCCAGTTCAAGATCGTTCACTAAACTCATAAGCAAACTCCATATAAAGATATGCAGTATGGAAAATAAATTAAAGTTATTCCTAAAATTTAGCCGTTTTGTAAAAAAATGTTCAAAATAGGCCAAAAATTGCCTATTTTGCCAAAAATTAACACGATTTTAACCCTTGACAAGGGTCCAAAGGTACCTGAGAGAGGCACGACCCTTCTCTCCGACCTCCTCGGAAAAGTCATTTACGAACATTCTGATGTGCGCTTCCATGACATTGGGGTCGTCTATTTGGGCCAATTTATCGATAAACGGAGTGACCAGTTTTTCGCGTTTGCGGGCGATATTTAAGCTTTTCCGGATTTCGTCTTCGATCTGGAAAACGGTGTTGACGCCAAGGGATTTCTTTGCTACAGCGATTCCTAACGGAATCGGCGTGCCCGTATTTTCTTCCCAGAAAGCGCCTAAATCTTGCAACAAATAAAGGCCATCGCGTTTCCAGGTAAAGCGGTGTTCGTGTATTACAACGCCTTGTACAGCCTCCTTGGAGCGCAGTGAACGATACACCTGGTCAAACAGGGCGTATTCGATTTTCTGTTCGGACAAGCCCGTTTTTTTATGCCAAAACTTGAACAAAAGGGCTGCAGTCGTGTCTGCACCGGGCAAAACGACCGGTTTTTCGGGGCAAAAAACGTTGCCTACAGACGAAAGCAACAGAGGGCCACAACCATACCCGATAGCGCCTCCACACGAAAGGCAGGCGTATTCCGCCTCGATTTTGGGGTATACCTGGGCGCTCACCTTGGCCACATCGAGTTCACCGCGACTGACCATTTCGTTGAGCGTTTGCACGTCTGCAAAGTGGACATCCCATTCAAAGGGGGAATTTTCAAGCCCCTGAACAAGAGCTTCGTAAATGTAGGTGTCGTTAGGACAGGTGGAAATTCCGAGAGTTAAACGCATGAGAAGTGGTTAGGGATTTGAGATGTGTAATGTGTAATGTGTAATGTGTAATGTGTGATGTGTAATGTGTAATGTGATATGTAGAATGTGAAATTACTCATTTTTCATTACACATTTCTCATTTGTCATTTCACATTGAAAAGGGCTTGGCGGAGGGCGGAGAGGGCCTCGTGGAATTTCCAGGATTCACGGTCGCGGGTGGTAGCCATATTGCATACGGCACGGATTTCGAAAACAGGGATTTTATGGGCCATACAGGCCGCAATTCCGGCAGCCCCTTCCATATTTTCGATATCGGCGTTGAACATCTTGGAGCGCAAAAGAGCTAGTTCTTCTGTGCCCGTGCAGCAATTCACCGTAAGGCCCACGACTGATTTTAGTTTTTGCAAATGCGCAGGAGCGTGTTCTGCGGCAGTAGCGCGAACTGCACTTGGGAACGGGAAAAAGGAACAGTCCTTTTCTTGGTAGCCCATATCCCCCACGCTTTCGGAATCGACACGGACGACGTCAAGGATGTTGATTCCGCGACCGGGATAGGCGCCACAGACGCCGAGAATATATACCGCAGTAAAATGAATTCCCTGCTGTTTAGCAGTACTGATCAGGTACGTTAGATTCGTCGAGAAACTAAGGATTCCCATCCCGAGAATGCAGGCGTAGCCCCGGTTTTCCGAGAGTTCAATTAATTTATCTGAAGATATGCTATCGGCGGTATCGGCGTATTCCGGAAAACAAGAAGCAAATTCCATTGGCGTTGCAAACGCGAACAAATTATTCTTGTCGGGAAAGAGCACGACTTACTCCAGTTTTTCTACCGCATCGGCAAGCATCACCTCGACTTCGGCAACGCGTTCAAGTTTGAGATTACAAGGACGATCGACTTCGCAGCGGGCCGTTGCAACCGCAGTCGCCTTGATCAGGCAATGTTCAAAATCCATGCCCATGCCGTCGGCATAGAGCCAGCCAGCAAAGAAGGAATCCCCTGCTCCGATACGGTTGTTCACCTGAATCTGGGGAGGCTGAATCTGCACGCCCTGGAACTTCTTTTCGACAAGGCGGAAGGCGCGAACCGGAGCGTCTTCGTCAGTGACGACAAGCGCCTTAATCGGCAGGCGTTCAAGGACCGCCGTGGCAGTCATTTTCCAGAACTGCGGGCTTGACAAGACTATGGGAAGACCAAGGCGCGTAAGCAGCTTGCAGTATTCCTGCATGTTGATTTTCAAAAGCTCGACACCCTTTTCGAGCCACGTATCGATCCCTTCGATGGCATCGACATAAATCTTTTTACCGGCAAAGTCGAGCGCGTTCAACTGCTCGATGTTAAAGCCCCGCGGGAACGTACCGCAAAGAGCCACACTCTGGGTTGAACTCCAGTAGTCATTCAAGGTCTGGATAAAGTCTTCGTTCTCGTATTCCGTGAGGTCTGGCGAGGGTTCGATGAGTTCCGTAGAATCACCGCCAGATACGATTGTCGTGCAAATGCGCGTCGGTTCCTTGATCCAAACGGGAGCCTGCTGGATACCATAGGCGGAAATTTCGTCGAAGATGCGAGAACCGTGTTCGGAGCCCAAGAAGTGCATCATCAGAGGGGAACCGCCCAAAAGGCGGAGCACAAGGGCGCAGTTGATTCCCTTGCCGGAACCGTATTCTTCGACGCGCTCAATGCGGTGAACCTCGCCGGGCGTAAACTTGTCCAGATAGAACAAGCGCTGCCACGCGGGATTCAAACCTAGTATGAGGACTTCTTGGGACATGGCTTTCCTAGAAATTCACCTTAAAGAACTTGCGCTTGCCCACCTGGACAACCAACTGATCGCCACCCTTGATTTCGATCTGGGACTGCGGATCGGCAAGCTTTTCGCCGGCAATTTTCACGCCGCCGTTCTGGACCATGCGACGGGCTTCGCCTTTGCTTGCAAAGGCCTTGATTTCTACGAGCAGGTCCAGGGCACCGTAGGTGCCGGCCGCCACGCTGCACTCGGCAGCATCGCTAGGGATAGCGTTCCCGCTGTGAATTTCGCGTTCCTTGGCAGCGGCGGCCTCGGCGGCTTCTGCACCGTAGTACTGCGTCACGATGTCGATGGCGAGGCGGTGCTTGGCATCGTTCGGGTTCATCTTGCCTGCGGCAATGTCTGCCATCATCTGCTTAATTTCTGCAAGCGGAATATTCGTGAGAAGTTCGAACCAGTTCTCGACGATGCTGTCGGCGAGGCTGTAAATCTTGTGGTACATCACGTCGGCGGGCTCGTTCAGGCCCACATAGTTGCCGATGGACTTGCTCATCTTGACCTTGCCGTCGGTACCGAGCAAAATCGGCATGAAGAGGCCGATCTGCGGTTCCATGCCTTCGAAAAGCTGCAAGTCACGACCGCGGAGCACGTTGAACTTCTGGTCGGTACCGCCCAGTTCCACGTCGCTCTTGATGGCCACGGAATCGTAGCCCTGCATCATCGGGTACATAAATTCGTGCAGGCTAATCGGAGTGTTCGCGGCATAGCGGTTGTGGAAGTCCTCGCGCTCGAGCATCTGGGCAACGGTAAACTGGCCCATGAGTTCGGTCACCTTGCTGAACGGGAGCTTGGAGAACCATTCGCCGTTGTAGTGGATTTCCACCTGGTCGCGGCGGACGACCTTAAAGAACTGTTCCTGGTATTCCTTCGCGTTCTCGAGCACCTGTTCATGGCTGAGACGCGGACGGGCCTTGTTGCGGCCGCTGGGGTCACCAATCTGTGCGGTATAGTCACCCACGATAAGCACGACGGTATGACCCAAATCCTGGAACTGGCGGAGCTTGCGCATCACGACCGTGTGGCCGAAGTGCACGTCCGGGGCCGTCGGGTCCACACCCATCTTGATACGGAGCGGAACTCCGGTATCGTAGGACTTCTGAAGTTTCTTTTCAAGTTCATCTTGCGGCACAACATCGATAACACCGCGCATCAAAATATCAAGCTGTTCCTTAACGGGACGAAATTGCATAATTTTCTCAGTTGTTAGAGGTTAGTGATTAGTGGTCAGGGAAATTACAAGTTTTAACCGCTAATCACTGAAAGCCCATGTAGAAGGAATGGATTATCATAACGGAAATAAATATAGAAATTAACTTCATAAGGCGAAGGCACATAAAGACAAGAGAACATATTTCTATCTTTTTTCCAGCTTAAAGGAGAACATAATGAAAAAGCTATTTGCGCTAATCGCCTTTGCGGCCTCCCTCTCTTTTGCCGTATCGGCTCCTTTCACCCATGACGGATTCTTTTTCAGCGTCACTTCCGGACTAGGTTACGGAACATTCAATGATGACATTGATGATGGTTTTGCCCAAATTGAATCCAACGGTTTTCAAGCAGAAGCCTCCATCAAGATTGGTGGAGCCATTGTTAATGGGCTTATCATTCATGCAACATTCGCCATGAACCAACTCTATCCTGATTTGGAAGCTACCAGCAAGACCGGCAGAGACGACCGCTTGTCGCACGATGGTTTCGACATTCTTTTTATGGGCGGCGGCGCAACCTTCTATATTCCTGGCGGAAGCAACGTATTCCTCGGCGCATCGGCCGGTGTCACCACTTACAGCGTAACCTTCGGAAACCAATCCGCCGATTTTCTGAATCTTGATTCCGGTTTTGGAATCATCGCAACAATCGGTAAGGAATGGTGGATTCACGAAGAACTTGGCCTCGGCATCGCATTCTCGTACACCTACACCTCGGCTGAAGGCGAATACGATAACGAAAAGAACGAAGCGACCACCAACATGTTCTCGCTTAGCGCCACGTTCACATTCAACTAATTACACATAAGCCTTTCAAGGATAACGAAATGAAAAAGCTCTTCATGTTGACAGCCCTTGCAGCATCATTTTCTTTCGCTACATCGGAACCGCATGTCCACGACGGGTTCTTTTTGAACTTCGCCATGGGCATGGGCTACCAGTCTATGGACTACACTACATACAATTATGACGAAGACACTTACGGTCATTCCGGTCTTGCTACCGATATTGATGTAAAGCTCGGCTGTAGCGTAACAGACATGGTTGCCGTACACATCACCTTAACCGGAGACACCCCCACAGAAAGCGTTGGAGAAGGACTCGATGACAACGAAGTCAAAGCGAACCTGTCGCTGCTGGGCATCGGCACCACCCTCTATTTCCCAGGAAACTATCTTGCTTCTGCATCCCTTGGCATTGGACAATTCCGCGTCTATGACGACATTTCTACCTTCCATGCCCATGTAGTCTCTAACCCAGACAAATATTCCCGCAGCGGATTTGCATTCCAGATTGCAGCCGGTAAGGAATGGTGGGTCAGCGACAACTGGGGCATCGGTGCAACAGCAGCACTTTTGTACGGCTTTGAAACAAATCTCGCCGACGCTAGAGAATCTTCGCTTTCCATCAGTCTAAGGTTTTCCGCAACATACAACTAAAAAACGGGGCTGTAGCCCCGCAAAACTATTTACCGAAACCAGCGAGGTCTATACCGAGCTGGTTTATTTTGTATGTAAGAATGCGCGGAGTTGTGGAAAGACTGCGGGCGGCAGCGGCGATTTTCCCACGGCTGCTCTTGAGGGCATCGCAGATGATATCCTTCTCGTAAGCTTCCACCATGAGTTTCAGGTTTCCGTTCACGGGAGTGCCGCTGGTTTCGGCGGTCTGCAGCGTGGTCGGGAAATGGTGCGGGTAGATGACGTCTTCGTCAGCAACGAGGACGGCGCGCTCGATTCCATTTTCAAGTTCGCGCACGTTTCCGGGCCACGGGTAACTCATGAGCATGTTGATGGTGGTGCGGGCAAGGCGGCGCACGTTCTTGCCCACGATGCGGCAGTAATGCTCCACAAAGTGGTCGGCAAGAAGCACGATATCTGTCTTGCGGTTCCTGAGCGGCGGCACGTAAATCGGGAAAATGTGCAGCTGGTAATAGAGGTCTTCACGGAAGGTTCCTTCTTCGACCATCTGCTGCAGGTTCTTGGTGGTGGCCGCAATCACGCGCACGTTCACCTTCTTGGGAATGCGGGCGCCAATGCGTTCCACCTCGCCGTTCTGCAACAGGCGCAGGAGTTTCACCTGAAGGTTTGGCGAAAGCTCGCCCACTTCGTCCAGGAACAGCGTGCCACCTTCGGCCTGTTCTACGCGGCCGGGCGTCTCGGCGAACACACCCACGAGGGCACCGCGCACGCTGCCGAAAAGTTCGCGGTCAAGTACCGATTCCGGCATGGAGGCGCAATGGACGCGGACGAACGGGCCCATGTTGCGGTCGGAACGGTAATGGATGGCTTCGGCCACGAGCCCCTTGCCCGTACCCACCTCGCCCACAATGAGTGCGGGGAGCGGACTCTTTGAAACCTGGTCAATCTGCGCGTACACGCGCTGCATTTCGCTGGAGCGACCGATAATGTTGTCGGGTTGGAAACGGTCCTTGAGTTCCAATGTCAAGCGTTCGTTTTCGGCCTTCAGGAGTTCATTTTCCTCTCGAGCTTCGCGACGGAGCTTCACTGCCGCCGCAAGCATCTGTGCGATGATTTCCAGCAGGCGGAGCTTTTCGGGAAGTTCGTCTTCTACCGGATTCTGCACGTCGGCACTGAAGGCGCCAATCACCTGATGCTCCATGATGACAGGCACGCAGAGGAACGCCTTGTCCTCCGTCTTGCCGCGCCCCGTGCGGTCCAAGAAGTCCGGGTCTTTCGCGACCGAGGGAATGATAATCGGCTTGCCCGTTTCCACCACACGGCCGGTAATGCCCTCGCCCACCTTGTAGCGGCCCTTGCGCGCCTGGCGACTACTCAAGCCTTCCGCAATTTCAATGGAGATTTCACCGGTGTGGCGGTTGTACAGCGTAAGTGTCGCATGTTCCACGCCCATCGTCGATTCCACCACCTCCAGAATCGGGTGCGCAACGCTCTCGAAATCGAGCGTCTGGTTCAGAATGGAACTGATCTTGTAGAGCAGTTCCAGTTCCTGGATTTTGGTTTGGGAGGTGGGCAAGAAAATCTCCTAAAAAATTCGAAAGACCGCATTCAACGAAAAAGTCAAACAAGCATCATATTCCGTTATGGCATAGTTTATCGGATAAACTTCCAATCCAAAAACATTGTTCTTGGTACGCCAGGCAAAACCCAAATTTGAGCGGAACATGAAAGATTCGCGATAATAATCCCCTTCGTCAAATTCATATTGGTAAGCATCGAAACGATTTCCTTCTTCATCAAAGGCATCAGTCCTTACAACACCATCTATACCGGCATACGATCCATCCTGAAAATCCACAAGGAACATGAAGTTCGTAACAATGCTAAAGCCACCCCAGATAGGATAGTTAAAGTTGACAAGAGCACCTTCGGAAAGTTCGTTGAACTCATATTCCATGCAGTCTTCGCATTCCGAAGCAGATGTTCCGATTTCAGCCACAACACCAACACCGACGAAAGACGTTATCGGTTTCACAACCGACAGCGACAAGCCTGTCATCGTTGTCGAGACATCGTTCCAGCCCCCAATGAAGGGACCTGCCTTGACATCAATCGTTTTCCAGGAAATGCCGGATGCCGAAGCATACGACATAAAGACAAGCACAAAAAGATATCCTAACCGCTTAAACATGTCATCAATATAACATTTTGTGTGATAAAAAAAGGAGTCCCCCGACCAAGTCGGGGAAGACTCCTTAATCAAAGGTTGCCGTTTTTTACTTCAGCGCTTCCTGCACGAGAGCAGAGGCGCGCTTGGCGTCGAAACGGCCCTTGACCTTCGGGGAAAGTTCCTTCATGATCTTGCCCATGTCCTTGGGGCTGGAGGCGCCGGTCGCGGCCTTGATTTCGGCGATGAGGGCCTTGACTTCGTCTTCGGTCATTTCGGCCGGCATATACTTGCGGTAGAGTGCGATGCAGGCTTCTTCGGCAGGAACCTTGTCCATGAAACCACCCTTCTTGAGGATATCGATGGCTTCCTGCTTCTGCTTGACGCTCTTTGCAAGAACATCGACGCACATTTCGTCGGTGATGGTTTCTTCGATCTGGGCAGGTGTTGCACCAGACTTCATGGCTTCGTTCTTGATGTCGGAATGGAGGGTACGGAGCGTTCCGAGAGTTTCGGCGTCGTGCGCCTTCATGGCGGCCTTGATATCGTCCTTAATCTTTGTCAGCAATGCACTGCTCATGTTTTACCCTTTGCGGACACATCCGCGGTTTAAATTCTCTAGAAACACGCAACGAGCCACCGGTCATGGACCGACGACTCATTACAAAATCGATGCCTTATTAGCGACTAGTAGAGACGCTTACGGTTCTGGTCAGCGATTTCCTTCAAGCGCTTGCGACGAGCTGCAGTTTCGATGCGCTTCTTTTCTTCAGAAGGCTTTTCGAAGCGCTGACGCTTCTTGACATCGGAAATGATGCCGTTCTTTTCGCAGGACTTGGTGAAACGCTTGAGAGCGCGTTCAAAAGGTTCGTTGGACTTAACAATTACGCCGATCACGATTATCCTTTGGTTAAATTAGAAATTCGTTTTTGGATAGCCAAATATATTTAATTGCCGGAATTTCGTCAAGGGTATAAAAAAAACCTGTTTTGCCGGCTTTTCTGAATAAATTTTACAATTTAACTTGCGGTTTATCAAAGACTTATGTATATTTTTGTTATAAAAGACCGTCTAGGTTGTCTTATTTTCTAAAAATTGGAGAATTGGATGAAAAAATCAATCTTGTCTCTGAGCGCCATTGCCCTCGCAAGCTCTTTGCTTGTCGCCTGCAATGAAGATGAAGAACTCGTCCCGAAGATGGATCCGGCCAAACCCACCGCAGAGGCTCCTGCCGACCAGCCGGCCGGCCAGGCAACTGAACAGGCTGCCGAACAGCCGAAGGCCGACGAACCGGAACTCGTGCCCATCCAGTCCCTTTCCGGAAACGCTGAATCTGCCGAAGCAGCTAAAGCAGAAGAACCTGCCAAGAACTTCGTGCCTGCAGCAGCAGGTGGCGTCCAGCCCCTTTCCAAAGGCGAATACGTCATCCAGGTTAGCATCCAGTCTTCCAAGAGAGCTGCCAACGGCATCGTGAGCAAGCTCGCCGAAAACGGAATCAAAGCCTATGTCGCCGAAGTGGAAAACCCGGGTGAACTCGAAGGTACCTACTACCGCATTCGCGTGGGCTATTTTGAATCTAGCGCAAACGCCCAGGAATACGGCAAGCAAGTCCTCACCCCGCTTAACTATGCCTGGTGGGTCGACAAGAGCAAGAACGACGACGTCGGCAACCCCGGTGGCGACGAATACTATTCCAACAACTCTTACTCTAATTCTAATACTTATAACGAACCGGCTGAAGCACCCGAGCCCGAACCGGCTCCTGCTCCCGCACCCGAACCTGAACCCGCTCCGGCACCGGCTCCTGCTCCCGCACCCGAGCCTGAACCTGCTCCGGCACCCGAGCCCGAACCGGCTCCCGCACCTGCACCCGAGCCTGAACCTGCTCCGGCACCGGAACCCGCTCCGGCACCCGCACCCGAACCGGCACCTGCCCCCGCAGCTCCGGCCGCAGACAACTTCGACGACTGGGAATAAGCGGAAAGTTACAGATATTGAAAAGGAACCCTTCGGGGTTCCTTTTTTGTTATCCGAAAAAAAAAGAGATGCCAGGCCAAGCCGGGCATCTCTCTAAAAACAGCGCTGAAAAGCTCTTACTTCTGCAGGTTCAGGCTTGCGTTTGCCGCACCATACAAGCTGATGCTGTAGTCCTTGATGACATACACCGGAATCTTGTTCAGGAGCGGACGGATGTTCGGATTGTAGTTCTTTTCGAAATACTTCATGAACAGGTTGTCGCGTTCGAGCCAGCGAAGATCCTTCTGCACGGTACCGCCAGCGAGGTAGAAACCACCGAGCGGGAGGAAGAGCGTTGCGGCATCGCTTGCAAAACGGGCAAGCATCTTCACGAACAGGCGCATCATCTCGGCAGCCACCGGATCGGTATCGCTTGCACGGCTGATGTACTTGGGACGATCGTTGGGTTCGGTTTCTTCGATCTTCTTGAAGGCTTCGTTATCGGGCACTCCGCGGGTTTCCTTCCACCATTCGTACATGTTGCGAAGGCCCATGCCAGACACGAGCGGTTCTACGCCGGGCACGGTGCCGATCTTCTTTTCCATGTAGTCGTGGAATTCCTGGGAGTCCTTGTCGAACGGGGCGAATGTGGAGTGTCCGCCTTCGGAGCAGGCCGGAATGTACTTTTCGCCGTCGAATGCGAGGAAGCCCACGCCCATGCCAGTACCCGGGCCGATCACGGCCTTGGTCGCCTTCTGCGGGGCAGGCGTGCTGCCGTCGGTATGCACAAGCTTGTGAATCTGGGCTGGATCATCGACATCGAGAGTCGGAATGCCATAGCTGATTGCCATGAAGTCATTGATGACAAGCGTCGGGATTCCCGTTGCTGCGGAGAGGGCTTCGCCATCGACACTCCACGGGAGGTTCGTCATAACGCACTTGTTGTTTGCCACAGGGCCTGCAGCGCTGATGCAAATGTGGGAAGGCTTCAAGTCTGCACGGCTTTCGACTGCGATCTTGAGCGTTTCACGAATCGGGGCGTCCAGGCCATCGATATCCTTGGACGGGCAATCGGTTTCAAGAATCAGCGTGAACTTGCCATCTTTGTAGCCCACCAGGCCAAGGTTCGTATTCGTACCACCAATATCGCCAGCCAAAACCAGGCGATCAAATTTTGCATCAGGATTAAGCCATTTG
Source organism: Fibrobacter sp. UWB1 (assembly GCF_002210325.1). NCBI lineage: Bacteria > Pseudomonadati > Fibrobacterota > Fibrobacteria > Fibrobacterales > Fibrobacteraceae > Fibrobacter > Fibrobacter sp. UWB1. The sequence continues at coordinate 20,776 of NZ_MWQL01000010.1, read as the reverse complement.
ATTTGCATAAAAACTCCAGTTTGATTCGTACCGGTAAATAATAACTAATTACTCTCCGAGATATTCAACTGCAAAGATCAGAGTTGAACCGCCAGGGATAGGTCCTGCTCCGCGAGCACCGTAACCGAGTCCGGGCGGAACCACCAAGATTCTCTTTTCGCCGGGGAGCATGCCCTGCACGCCGAGTTCCCAGCCGCGAATCACGCGACCGGCACCCAGCGTAAAGCCAAAGACCTGGCCGCGGTCACGGGAGCTGTCGAACTTGTAACCGTTGGTAAGCCAGCCGGTGTAATGCACCTTGGCCACGTTGCCCTTTTGTGCGGGTTCGCCTTCGCCCTGCTTGATGATTGCATAGCGGAGACCTTCGGGACCGTTTTCAAACGTAAGCGTCGTGGTGTCGGGGAAGAAGTCCATGTTCGCGATGACCGCGTCGTCTACTTCGGAAGAAACGAGTTCCACGCGGAAGACCAAGGTCGAATTTGAAGGAATCATGGAGTAGGCCGTTGCGCCATAGCCCATGGCCGGAGACACACGGAACCAGCGTACGCCGCCTTCGCGCATGCCGTCGAGACCGACTTCCCAGCCCTTGATCATTTTGCCGGCACCCATCACGACCGAGAGCGGTTTGCCCATGTCTTTAGAGGAACCGAACTTGCGACCCGAAAGGAGCCAACCCGTGTAATGCGTCTTGAGCACGGAGCCAACCATGGCGGGCTTTCCGGTGCCGACCTTTTCATCGTAAACCTTGAGGCCCTTAGCCGCTTCGCGCCACTTGAGACCTTCCACGTTCTTGGGGAATGCATCCGGTTCCATGGGTGGATCGGCGCTGACGAGTTCTACGATAAAGAACAAGTCGGAATATTCAGGAACTCCTTCCAGTGAATTTTCGCCATAGCCCATCTGGTAAGGCACGTAAAGCTTGCGGATTTCGCCCGGCTTCATGCCGACAAGGCCCTTTTCCCAGCCCTGAATAACAAGGCCCATGCCGAGCGTGAATTCAAGCGGTTCGCCACCGGCATAAGATTCCGAGAACAGTCTGAAGCGAGTATCGGAGGGCAGCGGAGAAATGGAATCGATGTAGGTCGCAAGCGTTACCGGTTCTGCGACAGGAGCTTGAGCCACCGTATCGACCGCGGCTTTGGATTCCTTTTTGTTCTTGGACTTTTTCTTCTTGTTTTTAGCGGACTTGTCTAAGAGCGCGGTCGTGTCAACATTTGTCACGCCGGCGACCTGGTCAGAATTGAAATCGTTTGCAAGCCTTAAAGAATCGGCGATACGGAGCGAATCGGCCAGGCGAGCCTTTTCTGCCAAGATTCTAGCACTGTCTAAATACACATAGCTCTTGTAATGCACCCTGATGAGCTGACCCGCCTTAATAGGGTCTCCAGAGCCTTCCTTCACCGTTTCCACCTTGAATGGAATGGCAAAACAGGCACTACACATCAGCAATACAAGAAAAATCTTCAATTTTAACATAAAATCTCCTGTCCCACAATTTAGAAAATGCTAGTTTTTGAGAGTAACGAATAATTCCAAATGGAATAAAATATGCTATCAGTCATTATTGTCATAGCGATAATCGTGTTGTCCGTGATACTCGCCGCCATCGGCGCGTACGTGATTATTCACAGTTCCGACGAAAAGGACGAACCCAAGCGCGTGATCGACGTTTCGGGCCAGTACGCCGTGGTAGTCCGCCCTGCCCGAGAATCACTCAACGCCGTAAAGCCTTCCGAAGCCTCCCTTAGGTCTTGGCTCGACACTCAAGACCTGCCCGCCGAAAAGAAGGAGGAGCTGATCGCCCGGTGGAACGCCACCATGGAAGAAACGATCCGCACCATTGACGAAGGCGACAAGAACGGCACCGCCACCTACCGAATCGAGCTCGGCCCCAAGGGCAAGCAATACGTGAAGTTCGTGAGCGACGAAAACTTTATTACCCGCGAGCAGATCCGCAATCACGCGGAAATTCTCCCGCCCTATTGTTTAGGCTGCGATTGCAAGCTGTTGCCCAAGCAACCCTGGGAAAATCCCAGCAAGTCCGGTTGGAAGGCAGTTGTGCCCTCGCACGGTAGCCACTACGACGTCCCCGATTGGAGGCAACTTGCGTAAATCTCTACTTACAGCTCTCTTTTTTGCGCCCGCATTGTCTTTTGCGGCAGGCTCTGCCATTATCACGCTCGAAATGCCCGTTGGCGCCCGCCAACTGGGTATGGGCGAAGCCGGTGCCGCCCTCGCCGACGACCCGACTGCAATGTACTACAACCCGGCTGGTCTCGCCTTTGGCCCCCTGGCTGACGAATGGCGCATGAGCTACCCCGCCGATTCCAAGAATTCCCCTTTTTTCACGAGCATGGCTTCGCGTTCCAAGGACGGCTTCTTCAGCAAGAGCGAACTTTGGGCCGGTACCGCCAACGGCATTCAGAAATTCGACGGCGAACAATGGGTCGACTACCATTCCATTACGCTGCAGGGTAACGCCAAGGTCCGCGACGCCGTCAAGGTTTACGTAGGTACCGAACGCGGTCTCGACGAATACGTTCGCCAGGTGAAGAAGTTCAACGACATCAAGAATGCCGACGACGAAAAGCACGTGGTCGAAGTCAAGATGCCCTGGAACTTGATTGTAAAGGATACCATTACGGCAGTGCTTTACGAAAGCCGCACCGAAAAACTCTGGGTGGGTACCCCCAAGTCCCTCTACCGTTTTGACGGCAAGGCCTGGAAGAACTACGACGAAGAACTGGGCCACCACCGCATTACCGCCCTCGAAAGTCAAGGTGCTTCTATCTGGATCGGTACCGAAGATGGCTTGTTCGTTTACCGCAACGGTCAATTCGAACAGAAAGGTAAAGTGCTCCCGAGCCAAAAGGTCCGCGCCCTAGTGTGGTCCGAAAACCGCAAGGAACTTTATGTGGCGGTCGAAGGCGCAGGCATTGCAAGACTTATCCCGAAAAAGAGCGTGAACGACAAGGACCGTTGGAGCCTGTTCAACCAGGAAGACGGCATTATGGACCTCTCCCCGACTGCGCTCGCTGTCGACAGTTCGGGACATGTGTGGGCCGCCCACAACGGAGGGCTTTCGCACTTTACGCTGCGCAAGTGGGAACAGGTGCAGTTCGCCGACAACAAGGTAAATGACATTTCCGTAGACCAGCGTGGCGGAATCTGGATTGCAACCGACAAGGGCGTATGGCGCCACCTGCCGGACTATGCCACCGCAAGCGGCCGCAAGGCAGAACTTGAGCGCGGCGCCGCCGAAGAAGAAGGTTCGACCAAGAGCGAAGACGAATGGGTACATTACCACAGCGGTAACGGACTCAGTACCAACAAGGTTTGGGCAGTGCTTCCGCAAGGAAACGACGTCTGGTTCAGCACCGCGAACGGCATGGAGCAGTTCAAGGATGCAGATTACCAGATTACCGCATTCTACGAAAAACTCTTGCCGATTTTGAACATTCCTGACCTGTACCACCTTTTTGCAGGCATGACTGTTCCGCTGAACGACTGGGGAACGCTCGGATTCTTCGTGAACTTCGTGAGCTTCGGTTCGACCGTTGCCTCGGGCGACGTGGACGCCGACGACCTAGTTGCCTATAACAGTTCTGAAATCGTGGGCGGCTTCAGCTACGGCACCCGATTCCCGAACGACTGGGGCCTGGGCCTTTCGATCAAGTTCTTCTATTCAGACTTGAGTTCGGGCGCGGCCGCAGGCGAAGAAGAAGCAACCACTTTCGGTTACGCTTTCGATATCGGCGTACTCAAGAAGAACCTGTTTATAGACAAATTAAATTTCGCATTGGTACTTGCAAACATCGGCCCGAGTGTTTACTACGTGGACAAGACCATCGAAGACCCGATTCCGTTGACCTGGCGCTTGGGACTTTCTTATGAAATCTTGAGCCTTGCCGATTACAAGTGGACCGTAATCGCCGACTACAACCGCGAAGTGGTCTACGACGACGCCAAGGGCAATCCGGAACCGTTCTACATAGCAAGCTGGAAATCCTTGATTAACCCCGAAAGAGAAGGCAACAAGGTCAAGGAATCCATTATGCAGGGCGTGTTCAACCTGGGTACTGAATTCGTTTACGCCAACACGATCGCCCTGCGCGCCGGTTACCTTTACGACCAGACCGGTAAGCGTAACGAAGTGGACTTGGGCTTCGGCTTTATGCTTTCGGACGTGTTGCAGTTCGACTTCGCCACCATCAAGGACGTAGGCGACAACGACGGCGTGCGTGACGGTCAGATGCGCTTTGGCATGCTGTTCAAATTCTAGCATCTTAGCGGCTTCGCCGCAATGTGAAATGTGTAGTGTGGAATGACTAATTAATTACACATCTCACATTACACATTAATTTTATTCTACTCGTTCAAGAATTATGAGAGCGCGTTCTTGCGTGCTGTTCGGAATGGTGTAGAAATGCTTGCCCACAAACTTGTAGCCAAAATCTTCGGGATGGAATGTCTTGAGCTCGTCGGCGACGGCGGGGCCTTTCATAAAGAACACGCGGCCGCCGACCTTCAGTGAATTGGCAATGCGCGGGAGCGTCTTTTCCATGAGTTCAAAGGCGCGGCTGATGACGCCATCTACAGGGATGGTCATGCTGCGGCTCGTGACCTTGTGGCCGAATACGTCGATACCCTTGAGGCCCATCTTTTCGATGACCATATTCAAGAAGTTGATTCGGTTGGGGCGCGGTTCGCACAGCGTGAGTCGAATGGAAGGGTTCACGATTTTGAGCGGGAGTCCGGGGAAACCGGCGCCGCTACCGACATCGATCATGCGGGCGGGCCACTTGGGCACGTACGCATTGATGAGCGTGCAGTCGGCATAATGGCGTTCCACCATCGTTTCAAACGCATTGAGGCGCGTTAGATCCTGGTCGTCATTGTTGGCACGCAACAGCTGGTGAAACTCCCAAATCTGCTTGAGCGTTTCGGGCTGGAGTTCTACGCCGTAATAATGCAGCAACTTGTCGAGGCCCGCAAGCGAGGGCGTGACGCGCTTGCCGTTAAAGAGCGGGAAGTCGGTGCGGGGCGCCTTGAGGTGCGGCACGAAGTCGCGGCCGGCAGCGGACGCATTGCGGGAAGGAGCCTTCGAGAAGGGCTTTTTAGACCAGTTGTTTGCCATAAAAACAAAAATAGAATTTTTTAGGGGCGATTTTTCACACTTTCGGCGATTCTGGCGTATAGATATAGAGGACCCCAAAAAAATGAGAATTCTATACCGCCCATACCTAACGGTTTTCTTAATCCTGTTCGCCTTAAATTTGACGCCCGCCAATGCGGGCTCTGCGCATGGACTTACCGAGGCGCAAGTTTTCGAATGGTGGGATGACGGAATCATTGACGGCGACGAAGCCCGAGAAATTCTGGACTTGCTCGAAGAAGGCAACGAGCAGGAAGCATGCATGCTCGCCGAGGTGTATGCGCTTGAAAGTTGCGCGAGCGAAGAAGTTCCCAAGCCGAAGAAAGCGAAGCGCAAGGAAGCGAAATCACGACAGAAAAAAACGAAAAAGGAATCGCGGCCGAGCCTTGTTCCGCATGGGTATATTGAATGGCGAGGCCGCACCGATTCGCTTGGGCGCTTGGAAAGCGGGCGTACGGAATTGCGCTTGAATTTTTACCGCTATTCTTTACGGCTTGGGACGCAGTCGCTCTTGACTTACCGGAATGAAGGTAGCGAAGCGCACTTCGGCCAAATTTCGACCAAGGAATTGCATAGCGTGATTCCGCTTGACACCTTGTGGGGCACAGCCCTATTCTATCCGCTTTACAGCCCGATAGGAATATTTCGCCTAGGGGGACTCCTGGATACGGCGAAAACAATCCGCCCGAGTTTCGCCTTCACGCCTTTCCGCGGACCCAAAAAAGAAAAAGACTTTGAAATGGAACTTGCCTACTGGAATCACAGGCACCCGGCCGACAGCGTGGAGAGGCATTCTGTTTCGGCGCAGGCCAAAGGCAGTTGGGGAAATTTTGCGGTTTGGTGGATCCCGGAAAATGCAGGCGATTTGCCCTTGATGAAATTGCAATTGCAGCACCGCGAAAAGATGGAGTATGCGACAATTGCATGGAAGACGGACGCTTACGTACATGGGGATTCGTTGCCAGAGGAATCGCGCTTGAGTGCGACGATTGCAAAGAGTAAACTTTGGGGAAGCCAGACCGTTGGCGTTACGGCGCACGATGCGTGGAAAAGCAAATGGACGCTCAATGCGCGGACAATGATTCCGCTTGAAGGTGACACGAGCAAGACCCGGTTCAAGGCGAGCGCAGAATCGGGGCCAGGTGTTTTGAGGGGAACGGCAAGCGTGACATGCCTTTCGGCAGAGGGACATTGCGGGCAAAAAGACTTGGCGCTAAAAATCAGGTCTTCGTGGAATGTCGACCGCGAGCAGCTGGTATTTTCGGGAAAGGTTCGCGCAAGGCACACGCGAGATGAAGGATTTGGCTCGCCTCTTTACGAAGCGGGAATCGCTTACGCGCAAGACGCAGCTAACAGCGCAAGCATCGCCATCACGATTCCGAAGGGAGCACCTTCGCGAGAAATCCAATTACGCAGCAGCGCCGAAGTCGGCAACGATTTATTGCAATTGTCACTGGCGGTCACATTCAGGCGGACTGCGGAAGAGGCAATGCACCCGCTGCACGCGGCGATGAAAGCGAAGGTTATGTTTTAGAGGAAAATACATAACAATGTGTAATGTGAAATGACAAATGAGATAAACGATACTTGGTGCTTTAGCACATTAGTAGAGTTATCCTCTATGACGAAATGAATAATCACTCATCCCACATTTCACATCTCACATTCCACATCACTCATCACTAACCACTTTCTATTGTCTACTCCACATGGCGCAATAGGTCTGCGTGCGAGCGGAGAGGCGTTCGTCCTTGAGGATTTCGCGGATTTGTTTTTTGTCGAACCACTGCGCCTGAATTTCTTCGACTTCGGAATCGCTCGGGCGAATTTCACCGCCGGCAACGCCTAAAACGACTACATTTCGCTCGTTAGAAAATCCGACCGCGGAATAGCTCGGTTTCCAGACTTCGTCGATGCGCATGAGCGAGAGGCCCGTTTCTTCGCGGAGTTCGCGGGCGGCCGCTTCTTCGTAGGTTTCGCCCGGATCAATGAGACCGGCTGGGAAATTATAGATTCTTTCGCCGACGGCCATACGGTATTCCTTGCAAAGCAAAAGCTTTTGACCGGTGCAGTCGTGCATGATCATCACGACCGCATGCGGCTTCTTTTCGAGCATGTCCTTGAGGCCCGCAATGTCGGGATTGCGGCTGATCATTTCGTAAGTCTTGGGCTTACCGCTGACCGTTTTGTAGTGAATATCGTAGCGGGTGATAAACTTGCCCTGGTGGATTTTTTCAATCGATTCAAATTCCATAATCACACCCTTTGTATAGTTTCGTAATAAATGCAGTCATGGGCACATTCGCCGTCGAAGGCCCCGTTGCAAATCGGCATCTTGTAAAGCATTTGCGCTTCGTCTTCGTTGCGCGAAATTCGCTTGCGCACGTAGCCGATGTCCCGGAAGTTTGCCTCTTTGCCTTTAACGAGTGCGGCGCAGGTATTGATCCAGACCACGTTGCAGTCTTCGTGGGCGCACAAGTCGAACGAACGGCGAAAATCGTAGGAACCTGTCGAGAATGACGGCACGATTATCAGCGTGAGCTTGAAACAGCGCATGAGTTGCTGCATGTATTCGGTTTCCAGGAAATCGCGGCAGACCATGATCGCGATGCGGCCAAGGCCTTCAAAATGCAGGATGTTCACCACGAGATTGGAACTGATTTGTTCCAGGTAACCGATTCCATCGAATTCCTTGCGGAATGGATTCTGCTTGTTCTGTTTGCAAATCACGTTGCCAAACTTGTCCATGACTGTGACGACGTTGCGGTTCTTTTCCCAGTATGAGGGCAGCACGATAAGCGACGGAATTTTAGCGGCATCGGCAGGCGAAAGGGACTTGATTTTACTTGACATGAATTCCGTCATCTCGGCATTCCCGAGGAGCTCCGGAAACACGACGATATCGCTTTCGTTTTCGGCGGCAGTCCAGATCTTTTTCCAGATGAGTTCGTTGTCCGCTTCAAATGAAGGATTTTCGTAGGCGATATTGAAGTACTGGATTTTATCCTTGTCGGTGAGCTGGACTTTAAAATTGCGTTCGCGCCTTAAGGGGGTGGCGGCAATTTTTACGGCATGGCGTTCCTTGAAATGCGGGAACAAATCCTTCTTCAAGAAATAATGCTTGTCAATCAGTTCGCCGAGCACCGAATTTTCAATCAGCAGAATATTGTACAGGAAGCTTTCGAGGTTGTTATAGCGGTGAATCAGGCGGTGTTTGCGTTCCCACACGCAGGAACAGCGCGGCAAGAGCCCAACCCCCACCGATTCGCGGTTGGTATTCAGTACGATTGAAAATTTTTCCTGTTCAAATTCCGCTATAGCCAGATTCAACAGCGAAGCCATCGCCTGGTCCAAAATTTGCAAAAGACCCAGTAGCGCGTAATAATCGCGGTCGGCTTTCAACCGATTGACGAGCGATTTCAAATTTTCGAGAAATTCCGTGGTTTGGTTTTCGGAGGAAAGTTCGCGGACGCTCACCCCATTGCCGGATTCCTGAAACAGCGCGGGAATTTCTGCCTGGACGACTTTTGCGATGCGGGATTTTTCGGCCGGGGAAACACAGCTGTATTCGACAAAAAATTTCTCCGAGCAGGAGCTTACAATATCGGAACACAATTCCGCCACAATGTTATAGAGGTCCAGCATAGTGAGGAATATAGAAAAAAAGGTCTAAAATTCAAAAAATAAGCCATTTTTGCCCCTGTTTTAGGTGGATACAGGATGTTTACTCGGGTATACGCGATTTATACGATTTTTAGGCTTATTCCAAGTTGGAATATCTATTTTATGGGTACCCAAACACTCCCTGACGGCCCTAGGTTACCTCCTTTACCCAGGGCCGTCCTCTTTTTTAGGGGTTAAATTCTAAATTTGAGCTAATGATTATCGCTACAATCATCGGGGCTATCGCTTTTTTGCCCTCCATCGCTCTGAATATTGCGCTCGCTCTGGGAGCTCCTCTTGGTGCCTACGCCATGAATGCGCGCTACAAGGTGATTCCGCCCGAGGTCCGCAAGGCTTTCATCGTGCCGACCACGATGCAGTTCGTCGCCCTTTTCGTGCTACTTTCGGCAGGGCACGTTTTGCCCGAGATTATCCCGTTCATGGTGACGCGGATTCTCGCATTCTTCTTTGCGCTGTACTTGACTTTTTATACCGCGACGGTCCTCTTTAGCACCGCCCACAAGGAACGTACCGTGATGGGTTCGTTTGCGGTCGTAACGAGCATTTGCTACTGGATCACCGCTTTCGGGACATTACCTGTAGGAAGTTAGAAGTAGGAAGTAGACAGGAATGAGCAACGAGCCTAAGCATAATTACCAGCGCGACTTGGATTATATTATCCGCAGGCTGGAACGCACCGGCGAAGTGCCGACGCTTTTGCTGCACGCCTGTTGCGCACCCTGCAGCAGCTACACCATCGAATACCTGTCGCAATACTTCAAAATCACGCTTTTCTACTACAATCCAAATATCGCGCCGGACGAAGAATACCGCCACCGCGTCGAAGAAATCAAGCGGTTCGTCGCCGAATTCAAGACGAAGCATCCGGTCACGCTGATCGAGGGCGAATACGACCCGAAAAAATTCTACGATGTCGCACGCGGGCTCGAAAACGAACCCGAAGGCGGTGCGCGCTGCCGCAAGTGTTTTGAACTGCGCCTCGCTGAATCGGCAAGACTCGCCCGCGAACTGAACTGCGAATACTTCACCACCACGCTCACGATTAGCCCCATGAAAAATGCGCAGGTGCTGAACGAGGTGGTGCAGGAACAGTGCGATATTTACGGAATCAAACGCCTGCCCAGCGACTTCAAGAAGAAGGGCGGCTATAAGCGTTCTATTCAGCTCTCGGCGGAATACAATCTATACCGGCAGAATTACTGCGGGTGCGTTTATTCCAAGAGGGACGCGGAAAAGAACGAGGTATGAGGTCGCTTCGCTTTGAGCAATGAGAATTGCAACAAATACTGTCTACTGCCTACTTCCTACTGTCTACTATTTCATTTTCTTTCTGAGGCTTTCCAGACGGTTAAGCGCGTCGTAGAGAGTTTCATCTTTCTTGGCGAAATGGAAGCGGATCAGGTGATTTACCGGTTCGCGGAAAAAGCTGGAACCCGGCACTGCGGCAACACCCACTTTTTGCGCGAGGTCGATACAGAACTGGTCATCGGACTTGTAGCCGAATTCGCTGATATCCATCATCACGAAGTACGTGCCCTGCGGCTCGGTGAACTTGAAACCTAAATTGCGCAGACCGCCAGTGAAGATTTCTTTCATGTGCGTGTAATGCGCCTGCAATTCCGCGTAGTAATCGTCGCCGAAATTGAGGGCGGTGAGCGCGGTTTCTTGCAGCGGGGAGGCGGCGCCCACCACCGTGAAATCGTGAATTTTCTTGATGTTATTCATGACGGGTTCGGCAGCGAGCACGTAGCCCAGGCGCCAGCCCGTAATGGAATAGCTCTTGGAAAGGCTGGAACATTCGATGGTGCGCTCGCGCATGCCCGGAAGCGTCGCAATATAAGTATGACGGTGCGGCGCAAACACGATGTGTTCGTAGACTTCGTCGGTGATTACATACAAATCATATTTGATAGCGAGGTCCGCAATAATTTGCAACTCTTCGCGGGTAAAGACTTTTCCGCTCGGGTTCGACGGATTGCAAAGTACGAGCGCCTTCACGCCCGGCAGCTTCATGGCATCTTCGAGGACATTTGCATCGAAGGTGAAATCGTGCGGGTCGAGCGGAACATAAATCGGAGTCGCTCCACTCAGAATCGTATCGGCAGTGTAGTTTTCGTAGAACGGCGAGAAGATGACCACCTTGTCGCCTGGATTGCAGACCGACATCATCGTGATCATCATGGCTTCGGTACTGCCGCAAGTGATGACCATTTCGGTTTGCGGGTCGTAACGCAATCCGCTGAAATGTTCCTGCTTTTTAGAAAGCGCTTCGCGGAAATTCTGCGCACCAATCGTAATCGCGTACTGGTGCGGGCCCGTGTGGGCGACTTCGGCGAGGCGGTCTTGCAAGGCCTTGGGCGGGTCAAAATCCGGGAAACCCTGCGACAAGTTGATTGCACCGCAAGCGTTCGCGATGCGCGTCATGTGACGAATGACCGATTCCGTAAAATGTTCAGTACGATTACTTAAAGGCTTCATGGGAGAAAATTTAGCAAGAAAGATGGCAGAAAAAAGTGCTTAGTTGGTAGAACTTAGTTGGTAGAGCTTAGAAGAATAATCTAAGTTCTAAGCTCTAAGTTCTTTTTTTCTACATTTCACATTATGTACGATCCGCGCTTTTTACCCATCTGTAAAGAAGACCTAGACGAGCTCGGCTGGGATTACGTGGACGTCATCATTATCAGCGCCGATGCCTACGTGGACCACCCTTGCTTTGGGCATGCCGTGGTGGGTCGCCTTTTCGAGCACGAAGGCTTACGCGTGGCAATACTCCCGCAGCCGAACTGGCGCGATGACTTGCGCGACTTTAAGAAGCTTGGCAAGCCGCGAATGTTCTTCGCGATTTCAAGCGGTATGGATTCTATGGTGAACCACTACACCGCCGCCAAGCGCCTCCGCAGCGACGACGCCTTTACGCCCGGCAACAAAGCCGGATTCCGCCCAGATTACGCAACTTACACCTACGCGAAGATTTTAAAGAAGCTCTACCCCGATGTTCCGCTGCTGATTGGCGGGCTTGAATCGAGTCTGCGCCGCGTGACGCATTACGACTACTGGAGCGACAGACTCAAGCCGAGCATTCTTTTCGATACGCAGGCAGACATTCTCGTGTACGGCATGGGCGAAAAGCCGCTCAAGGAAATCGTGCGACTCTTGAAGAAGGGCGTACCGTTCTCCAGCCTGCATTCGATTCCGCAGACCGCTTACCTTGCGCCCAAGGGACAAATTCCTACGACCAAGCAGTGGGAAGACTTACGTCTGTACAGTTACGAGGAATGCCTCGCGAACAAGCGCAATCAAATCGAGAACTGCCGCAAGGTAGATATCGAATGCAACAAGTGGTTCCAGCGCCGCATTCTGCAAGATGTCGCGGAACAGACCGTGGTGATTAACCCCGCGTACCCGCCACTCGAATACGGCGAACTCGACGAGAGCTTTGAATACCCCTACGCCCGTGAACCGCACCCGCGTTACAGAAAGCGCGGCAACGTGCCTGCGTTCGACATGATCAAGTTCAGCATCAACACGCACCGTGGCTGTTTTGGTGGTTGCAGTTTTTGCGCCATCAACGCACACCAGGGCAAATTCATCGCAAGCCGTAGCCGCGAAAGCATCCTGCGCGAAGTCGATTTGATCACCAAGATGGACGGATTCGCCGGTACCATCACCGATTTGGGCGGCCCGAGCGCCAACATGTACAACATGCGCGGTCGCGACCCGAGCCGTTGCCAAAAGTGCGCACGTCCCAGTTGCCTAACGCCGAAAGTCTGCGATAACATGGACACGCACCACCACGAACTTTTGGAACTTTACCGTGAAGTGCGCAATCACCCGAAGGTGAAGCACCTGTTTATCGGAAGCGGCGTGCGTTACGACATGCTGTTGCAAGAAACCGACGACGAGGAACTACGCCGCGACCACGAGGAATACGCCCGCGAACTCATCGACTACCATGTGAGCGGGCGCCTGAAGGTGGCCCCGGAACACACGAGCGACGCAGTCCTTAAGCTGATGCGCAAGCCGAGCTTTACGCTGTTCCACAAGTTCAAGGAATTTTTCGACGACGAATGCAAACGCATCGGAAAGCGCCAGCAGATTATTCCTTACTTTATCAGTAGCCACCCCGGATGTACCGAAGCCGACATGGCGGAACTTGCACTCGAGACAAAGCAGCTCGGATTCCAGCTGGAACAGGTGCAGGACTTTACGCCGACACCGATGACGATTGCGACCGAGATGTTCTACAGCGAAATGACACCGGACGGCAAGCCGCTTTACGTAGCGAAAACGCCGGAACAGAAGCGGAGTCAGCGCCAGTTCTTCTTCTGGTACATTCCCGAAAACCGCCCGCAGATTCGTGCAACGCTTGAGCGCCTTAAGCTCGGCAAGATCGGCCGCCTGCTCCTTAGCCGCAGCGCGAAGGCCGAAGGCAAGGAATTCTTCCCGAGCAAGGAACGCGAAGAAAACGAAGTCTACCGCGAGCGCGAACAGCAGAAACGCGAGCAGCGCGCCGTCACCATCGTGCCGCAGAAATCCGGCGACAAGGGTCGCTGGGAAAACTCCGCCCGCAAGGAGAGGCGCGCAGCCCAGTTTGGCGAACCGCGCAAGAGTTTCCATAGCGACCGCAAGTTCAACAATGATCGTGGCGGAAACAAGGGTCACAACTTCAATAAAAATGGCGGTAAAAACCGCCAAGATAACAAGCAAAACAATCGTAACAATTCCCCTGTTCAATTCAGTTCGTTTAAACGGGGAAGATAATACGCTTTCTTTAAATTAGGAGTGAGCGAGCACACTCCACCATTGCAATCTCACTTCGTGAGATTGCCAAATGCTAGGCTCGGTCATGCCTGTGCAAGCACGGTCGCGACTCTCGCCTTACGCATTTGTCGCCAAAACACTCCACCACTCTGTGCTGATTCGTTCTTCTTTGACTTTGAAGCCGGCTTCTTCAAACCACTTGAGAATGTAGTCCTTTTCGGTGAGGAGCTGGCCCGAGATAATGAGTTCACCGCCTGCGGCGAGCAAGTCTTCGATGTCGTCGCGGAGCGGCCAGAGTTCGCTGCGGATCATGTTGCAGAGAATGACGTCGAACTTGGCTCCGTCCTTGAAAGCATCCAGGAATCCCAAAATACAGTCGCTTTCCTTGAAGCCGTTGCGTTCGAAGTTTTCGGCAATGCAGGGAATCGTGAGCGGGTCGATTTCGGTACCCACGGCAAGCTTTGCACCCAAGCGTCGGGCGTACATGGCCAAAATGCCCGTACCCGTTCCGATATCAAGCACGGTCTTGCCATTAAAATCAATCGATTCCATCAAAGTCGCGCAGCTACTTGTGGTATCGTGTTCGCCAGTACCGAAAGCGGTCTTGGCTTCAAGTTCAAGCACCACGGCTTTGGGATCGTCAGGTGTAAATTCAACCCAAGGCGGACGCACCCACAAATGCGGTGACACGGACACCGGCTGCGCACGGTCGCGCCACCACTTGTCCCAATCCTTCGCGGGTTCTTCGCTAACAGCAAAATGATACAGCGGAAATTCGTTTACGATACGGTCGCGTTCGGCCTTGTCGCCGGTATAAAAGCAGAAGTCCGTGCGACCATCTTCTTTCGGGTCCAATTCTTCGAGTGTCGCCACGCCGGCTTCGAAAAGCAGGTAGCTTGCGATTTCAAATTCTTCGGCAGGGCAATAGCCCTCGGCCTTGTACCATGTATCGATTTTTTGCATAGGGCAAAAATAAAAAAAAGGAGAGGCTCGGTACGCCAACCTCGTCACCGAGCCTCTCACCAAGCGCAAACACCTCAAACCGCTTGGCCCCTTTCATCCATCTTGTAAACTAATATAAACACAATTTTGGAATTCGGCGAAAAAAAGTGATAATTTCTTATTCCAAGATGGAACATTCCTATTTTGGACTTGCAAAAGCGACCATTCTACGTATATTTTGCGTTAAATGATCGTTTCGAAGCCGCTTTTTATACACCAGTACCCTGACTGGACCAAGTTCCGCTATAACGCACAAAGCGTAATGGATGCCTTGGGACAGACTCGACTGCTTGAAGGCGCCCTCGTGGGCGTTGCAGACCTGGTTTGCGATTCAGATTTAGAGATGCGCATGCTCGCGAAAGACATTGCGGCCAACTACGCGCTGGACGGCTACACTCTGGATATTCCGATACTTGAAAGCGAAATCAAGAAAAAGAATTCCGCCAGGAACGACATTCGAAATTTTGTAGGCGCGATTCAAAACGCCAAGCTCCCGCTGACCGAAGAACGCCTGTTCGCATGGCATGCGGCCATTGGTCAGAACAAAGTCAAGAGCTTTAGGACAAAAGAAAGCGTTGCAGGAACATTTACCGGCGTAAGCCCGGAACGCATTCCGCTTGAAATCGGACGTTTTATAGACTGGTTTGAAAACTCGACGCAAGACGGTGCGATTAAAGCGGCGATTGCTCACTTCTGGTTTTTGACGATCCGCCCGTTCGAAGACGGCAACGGACGTATTGCCCGCGCGCTCGCCGCCATGCTACTCGCCCGCAGCGAAGACACGACTCGCTGCCAGTATGCGCTGAACGAACAAATTTTGAAGGACTGCGACAATTACATACAAACTTTATTCAAAGCGCAGGCCGGCAATGGCGACTTGACCGAATGGATTTTGTGGTTCTTGAACGCGATGCAAAAATCGATTGAAGACAGCAAGAAAGAAATTGCAGGCGCTCTCAAGAAAATACTGTTCTTGCAAAAGAACCAGCAGGCCGACTTGAGTGGACGCGAAAGGAAAATTATCGAAGCTGTCTGGAACGGAGAACTGCCGGCCGTATTCTCGGTGAAAGAGGTAGCCGCCCTTACAGGCACGAGCCACGATTCCGCACTCCGCGACATCCAGGACTTGATTCAAAAAGAAATCGTCCGCCCCGAAAACAAGGGCGGACGAAGCCAGAAATACAGTTTGATTTAACCGTTTGAAATTAGCAGTGCACCAGCGTGCCGAGGTCGCCCTGAACGGCGGCGCGTGTGAGATTGCCCTTTTCCATCTTGAAGACGAAGATAGGCATGTTGTTTTCCATGCAGAGGGCGACTGCTGCGGTGTCCATGACCTTGAGGCCGCGGGAGATAACTTCCTTGTAGCTGATGTCGTCGAAGCGGGTAGCAGTCGGATCCTTGACCGGGTCTGCGGTGTAGATGCCATCGACCTTGGTTGCCTTCATGATCACGTCACATTCGCTTTCAATAGCGCGGAGAGCGGCGCAGCTGTCGGTGGTGAAGAACGGGTTGCCGGTGCCTGCAGAGAAGATAACCACGGAGCCAGCGGACAAAAGCTTGAGAGCCTTGCGGCGATCGAAAAATTCGCAGACCGGTTCCATGCGGATAGCAGACATCACAACAGAGTCAACGCCCTGCTTGTCCAAAGCATCTTGCATGGCGAGGCCGTTCATCACGGTGCCGAGCATGCCCATGGCGTCGCCCTGGGCGCGGTTCATGCCGCCTGCAGACGCAGAAATGCCGCGGACGAGATTGCCACCGCCAATCACGAGCGCGACTTGCACGCCCTGCTTGACGATGGAGGCAATTTCGGACGCCATGTCAGAGAGAATCTGGTTGTCGATACCGTGGCCCTTTTCGCCTGCGAGGGCTTCGCCACTGAGCTTGAGAAGAATGCGCTTGAATTTTGACATAGTTTTTAGTAGGAAGTAGGAAGTTAGAAGTAGCCCGTGAAAGGAAACTCTGGTAACATCCTATGGTTAATGTTTTTATTCAAAGGAAATGTAATAAAAAACGGACAAAGAGTTCCACTCGCCGCAAAAAAATGTATTTCCATATACGGTGGTTTAAAAAATGGAATGTTTATGAAAAACAAGTTTTTACTTTATGGTCTTATCGCATTAGCGCTCCCGACAACACTTTTTGCAGACATCGTGTATCAGGGGAAACGCGTCCAGGAATGGCCCGAAGAGGCTCGACCCACATTCTCTGGAATCAGCCCGAGTAACTCTAGTTCCGGTTTAGCGAGAGCAGTTGCAACACAAACGAAAGGCCACTACGCCGCCCCCAAGGGCAAAATCTACAGTCTCACGCTCCTTGTCGATTTTTCGGACAAGCCCGCCCCCGTTACAGTGGACGAAGTCGAGGAATGGCTGAACAAGGAAGGCTTCAACAGGGACGGCTGCAACGGTTCTGTGCGCGACTACTATTTAGATGTTTCAAACGGACAACTCGACCTCACCAACGAAGTCTACGGCTGGTACCGCGCAAAACATCCCAAGTCCTGGTACGAAGGCCTGAACGGATACTCGGGTTCCGACTCGCTCATGAAAGA
Source organism: Fibrobacter sp. UWB1 (assembly GCF_002210325.1). NCBI lineage: Bacteria > Pseudomonadati > Fibrobacterota > Fibrobacteria > Fibrobacterales > Fibrobacteraceae > Fibrobacter > Fibrobacter sp. UWB1. The sequence goes on along the minus strand of NZ_MWQL01000010.1, from coordinate 3,620 downwards.
GGTGTTCGCGTACTTCGATTCTCAAGTCGACTTTTCTCGTTACGATAATGACAAGGACGGCACTACCGAAGCCATCAACATCGTGTACGCCGGCGCCGGGCAAACTTGGGGTCAGGGGCTCTGGCCGCATTCCGGATGGTCCAGCGAAAGGCGCGACGGAGTAAGACTCACGCACCACCAGATGACGGACATGCCGGGCAAGTTTTCGATATACGTCTTTGTGCATGAATCGGGGCACATGATCTTTGGCTGGCCGGACCTCTACTGGTATGGCGACTACTGCACCATGGGCAACCGCGCGAACGACCTGAACCCGGTGGCGATAAACGACTTCTACCGTGCGGACCAGGGCTGGATTCCGTTCGTGGACATCACCAGCGAAGATGTAGACAACGTAACAGACTTCGAAGTCACGAAGCCGGGAGAGTTCTGCTACCGCTACAAGAACCCCGCAAGGCCGAATCAAGAAGGATTGGTGTGGTCTTACGTACGCAACACGGGCCGCAACAAGATACTCGCTGGGAGCGGACTCTTGATGCAACACTACGATTTTTCGATTGAAGGCAATTCCGCTGCAGACAAACTGGGGCTCCGAATCGTGCACGCGAACGCCGCAGGCAAATCAAGCGACAACCCCGGCGACCAGTGGCCAAGCCCGGGCAGCACCGCCAACACGTTCTTCAAGAGCGGTACTTATTCGGAATTTTCAGATGATGCCTACCCCGCTATCCGCTGGTATAACGGCACCAAGACGGGTCTCAAGATTACTGACATCGGAACACCCGGTGAATCGCTCACGTTCTGCATCGGCGAGAACTGCTCCGAGCCCTCGTCCAGCTCGTCGACAGTGGCAAGTTCCAGCAGCGTCGCTGAAATCACCATCCAGAAAATCGCACTTGAGACAACGCTCCCAATAAGCGACAGCTATGCGCCCGTAACGCTCGACCTGAACGGCAGCGAAGTCGCAAGCATCCTCGGCATCAAACGCACCGAAATTGAAGACAAAGTAGAGTTCTACGGAGTAGAACCCGACGGAACGCTCAACAGCCAAACGACCGGCGAAGGCACCGGCCACTGGTTCGACAAGGACGGCAAAATCACGACCTGGGATCCGAACGGTTCTAGCATCGTGTTCTCCAACGTGGACCTCACGACCATGACCACAAAAATCGGCCACATGCCGAACAAGGTCAAAGGCGGCGAAAGCTTCACCGTAAGGCAGGCCCTCGTTTACAGAAGCAAGCAGGTCACCTTCGAAATCACGGTAACAATCGAAGGCGGCACCACCGTCATCACCAACCTGCGCAAGGCAAAATACGGCAAGCCCGGCAGCAAGATATTCAATGTGCTCGGAAAGCCCGTCGGAGTACGCAACGCTAACGGAGCACTCCCCGATTTGCCCAAGGGCAGGTATGTGGAAGTGGCGAAGTAAAGGCTTGAACAGTCTAACCTTTTTCGCGTTCAAATTCCTCGGCGGTGGCGTCGGGGCCATCCCACCAAAGCTTATTTGAATCATCGTAAAGCATCTTCGCCGTATTTGATCCCATAAAATCCACAAGAACATCTTCTTGTGGCCTTTGTGAATCTTTCGCGATTTTTTCAACGGCCATCAGCGCAGTCAAATCCATGGCGAATAGAGTTTTATCACTAACCATAGATTACCTCAAAACAACCGTTTCACTCTTAATAAATTGAAGTTTTGAAAGAGCCTTTTCGCTTCTGAAACAGAATTGGTCTTGCAATCGCTCCGGCAATAAAAGACTAATGCAAATGTTGTCTGCCTGCTCGCTACCCATTGGACCATAGACATTTCCCATATACGCAAGAATCGTAGCGTTGGTATCGTCATTTGCAATTTTTCCCGAAACAACATCGTAAGAAGTCATCTGATTACGAATATCTTCAAAAGTTTTGTTTCGTCTATGGGCAACAATACAATGCAGCCAATCAACATTGGCGGTTTCAAAAGCAAAAATGTCAAGCCCGGCTATATCCGCCACCTTAAAAGATGATACATACGCGAGACGTTCCTGTGCAGGGATTAAACCACGACCTTGAGCCTTTGATGCAGATATCTTTGCAAAGCTCTGAGCTTGTTCCTTTGAAGTTGTCAAATAAAAGCCCTGACCGAAATCCTTGAATCGTGCACACTTTTCTAATTCAGGATTTTCCACAACACAGTAACTACCGTGGTAAAGAATCATCCCCGCTTCTAGAGTTTTCATACCGCAGCCCCCTTGATTTTAAGGTAGTCCTTTATATCATCAAAGACAGCTTCGTCACCTTCTACGTGGAAAATACCGAAACACTCGCGAATATACTTAAGAGCGTCGCATTTTTTGAAAAGTTGCGCAGTTTCTTTCAACGACAGGTTAAACCGTTCCGAGGCCATTCTCAGAATCCGAATCTGCATAAAAAGAATCTGCTGCTGTTCGTTCATATTCATAAATCTATAAAAAAATCCTCAGAACGTCTTTCTTCGTTAAACACCTGAACATCGTATTTCCACGAGATAGCCTTGCGACAGCACGGAGCCAGTAACGAATCATCATCCTTCAAGAAATATGCATGACGTTTACAGCACATGGCAGCCTTTCTCCCATTTCTGTAGCCCATTGCACAAGGCGACAATCATCTGTATCAAAATGGAGGGAAACAGAAATGCCCCCGAGAGGCAATAGCCGAAATATCTTCCTTTGTGCAAGGAAGTAGAGAAAAATGATTTGCATCAAGCATCTGTTTATTTGGCAGATGACTTATATGTAATCGGGCGATCAACCACCGGGACTTTAATTTCGCCCCTAAGGTATTTTAGGACCCTTTCAACCTGCGAGGGCGGAACCACAACATGCTTATTACTTGGGAACCAAGCCGATTTTGAACGAACAGCCATTGCCTTATCCTTATTTTAAAGGTGAATATATTAACTCTGGAGCTGGCACTAAACAGGTGAAAGCCCGGCAACGCTCTCATAAACCGGCGTATTTATAATATACCTAATGAGTTTGGGAAAAACAAGGGGGGGGGAGGCGGATTGTTGTTCTGCAACCTACAGTTGACATTTATTATATTTCGCAAAAATGAAGGTTTGGTGGGATTTTACAACTGGAGGTCTTCTGTGAAGATTTTTGCAAACGCGTTGGCTCTGTCCATTCTCCTAGCCCTGCTTGCAGCATGTGGCGATGAATCTAGTAGCTCCGCTCCCGATCCAATCGGTGAAATCTCGTCGAGTAGCAATGACGACAACGGTTCTTCGGGTAAAGATAAAGACGCATCTTCGTCTTCACAGAAAGATTCTAAAAAATCTAGTTCCTCGGCTGCAGAAAAGAATTCTTCTAGCTCCGTAAGCGGAAAGAATAGTAGCTCGAGTGTTGTTGAGTCGAGTAGTAGCGAATTGATTTTCCATCGTTGTGATGATGGTGACACTTCATCTTCCGAAGGAGGTGGTTACATATACTACTTTATATGTAAAAATAATGAGTGGGAAGAATATAGAAAGGCTCGTTTAGACTCCCTCGATTCTCTCGCTGCAATCGAGAAAAATAAGGAACACCCCAATTTGGATAGCCTTTTTGCCGGCTACGACGGAGAGTATCTAGAGTTTGAAGATCCTCGAGACG